>NZ_JBEOOB010000002.1:0-208230 GCF_040308685.1 Pseudoalteromonas sp. 20-MNA-CIBAN-0454
TAGCGAAACTAATTACGGATTATTCACGATCATTTAGATCGGTCAACCGATCAATTAACCTTAACTGATCGGCATTAAGCATTTTGCTGGCTTTTTGTGTTTTATAGCGCTTAGCGTTAAACTAGCGTTTTTATTATTAGAGAATTTTTTTGTGGTTACCTCATCTCCTTTTAAAATATCTTTTTTGGGTCCTCGTTACTGGTTAACTTGGGTGGGTGTTTTCTTTTTATATTTAATTTCGTGGCTACCACAAAAGCTACAACTAGCAATGGGCAAGCAGCTTGGCCGATTAGTGCATAAATATATGAAGCGACGCCGCCATATTGCTGAGGTAAATATAAGACACTGCTTCCCAGATATGAGCGAAGCAGACCAACAAGCATTAGTATTAAAAAACATGGAAAATACCGGAATGGCCATGGTCGAAACCGGTATGGCATGGTGGTGGCCAAAGTGGCGAGTACAAAAAGCTTACGGTTCAATTAAAGGGCTTGAGCACTTTGAGCGTATTCAAGCGTCGGGCAAAGGCGTGTTAATGCTAGTTCCGCATATTTTGCATCTTGAAATGGCGAGCCGTGTAATGGGATTAAAATACCAAGGCTTAGGTTTTTATCGCCCGCACAACAATCCGCTTATGGAATACTTTACTACCAATGGCCGCTTGCGCTCTAACGAATATTTAATTGGCCGAAAAGACGTAAAAGGTTTATTAAAAGCACTTAAAAACAAAAAAATATGTTACTACTTACCTGATCAAGATTATGGTCGTAAGCATTGTGAATTTGTGCCATTTTTTGCCGTACCAGACACAGCAACAACCACAGGAACGCTAATGTTTGCAGCCAGTAAACACTGTGAAACAGTTAGTTTAGTTAGCCGTCGCGACGAACACGGTAAATACCACTTAGAAGTATTACCTGAACTTGAAAACTTCCCCAGTGGCGACAAGAAAGCCGATGTCACTCGTGTTAACCAACGCATAGAGCAAGCAATTAATGCCGCTCCTGAGCAATATATGTGGCTACACCGCCGTTTTAAAACACGCCCCGATGAAAATAGCACTTCTTTTTATTAAAAGTAATGGTATAACAATAGATAATAAAAATAAAAATGAGTACCAACTATGTGGTTCTGGATTAAACATTTATCACTGGCTGCGGGGCTAATAATTCTCGCAGTCTACTTTTTATTAGGTGATGGTCCAGTATTTGATTTTAAAGAATCAAACAATGCAGCGGCGCAAGGATTAAGTCGGTTTTACTCTTCAATTCGTAATAAAGTGAGCGACGAGCAAGGTAAGTTTGTATTGCAGCTTAAAAAGCCAGAACAAACTCTTGAGCGTGTTTTAGCTGAGCGCATGCGTATTATTGAACCGATTCCAAAAACCTGGACAGGTAAAATTGAGCCTCGACGCTTTGAAAACGGGTCAACACTAAAGAAGGCGTTATCGCAATATGCCAGTAATGAAGGCATAGAGTTATATTGGTATTTAAGTAAAGATTACGTCGTTAAAGATCATTTTAGAGTCGATAGCAATTTCACTTCTACCTTGTATCAAGTAGGGCGTGCAATTAACGACGACTTTGAAAACGAAGTATACACTTACTTATGTCATAAACAGCGCGCGGCCGTAATTACTGAACTACCTTCTGAATTTGTTCGCACTAACTGCTTACAACTTAAAACTTGAACTTAATAATTAGCACTTTGATACTCATCTGAGTATCAAAGTGACGCGCGCTTAACCAAAGTTCAAGTTAACTTAATTCAAACACAGTTTGCCAGATTGCAGTTACATTTTTAATGTCATCACTAAATTGTGCACGCTCTGCGCGGCGCCCTTGCTGATCTAAACTCAACACATGATAGCGCGAACGGTAATTAATATACGCCTGAATTAATTGCTGCTTTTGCGCCTTGGTAATGCAGCCAAGCTTTGCAGCATCAGTTAAAATTCTGACGTTATCGGAATACACACATAGCTCTTCAAATTGTTGCGCATAATTTAGCACTAAGTACTGAGTAATAAATTCAATATCTGTCATTGCGCCAACATCTTGCTTTAAATCAAATTGCTGCTCATTTCCTGTTGCTAAATGTTCACGCATTTTTTCACGCATTTTTATTACATCGTCTTTGAGCACTTTTTTATCGCGCGGCTGACACAGTATATTTTTACGAATTTGCGCAAAACGCTCAACAAATTCAGCTTGCCCTAAAATCAGCCTAGCTCGCACTAGCGCTTGATGCTCCCACGTCCATGCCTGTGTTTGTTGGTAATGATTAAAGCTCTCTAGGTTAATTGCCAGCAACCCCGATGCGCCTTCAGGGCGTAGTCGTGTATCAAGCTCATATAAAATCCCCGAAGCGGTTCGGGTATTAAATAAATGCATTAAACGTTGCGCCAATTTTAAATAAAATTGCCTTGAATCTATTGGCTTTACACCATTAGTTTGGCTGCTGCCATCGTGGTTATGTACAAAGACTAAATCTAAATCAGAGTCATAACCCACTTCAAAGCCACCGGTTTTACCATAGGCAATAACCGCAAAACCTTTGCTTTCGTCGTTAGTACTAGGTGGCATACCAAAGCGTTTTACACAATTGTGCCATGCAATATTAACGGCCTGATCGACAATAGCCTCCGCCAGTGCCGTTAAATGATCGCTCACCTTCATTACATCCATAACATCGGTGGCATCGGCAGCGGCAATTCGTAACTGATGCGTTTGTTTAAACTGTCGTAACGCCTCCATTTGCATTTCTAAGTCGTCGGGTTCAATACGTAAAAAATATTGCCTAATTTCGTCTTTATAGGCGCTTAAAGGTGTTGGCTTATAAAGTACTGCGGGGTCTATTAGCTCATCAAGCAAAATAGGGTAAAGCGAAATATGCTCACCTATCCATTTACTATAACAACACAATAATACTAACTGCTTTAAGGCACCTGGGTTTTCGTATAACAGCTCTAAATAGGCGGTACGCGAAATTATTTTATTGAGTATTTGGCAAATAACATTAAATGTTTCGGCAGTGGCATTAAAGTCGTTCATTTGTTTGAGTAAAACCGGCATTAATTTATCAAGAATATTACGCCCTCGATTACCCACTTTTGCTTTAGATATACGTTGTTTAAAGTCGTGTAGTGGTGTTTGCCAATCTTCCCTGGGATCATTTAAAAAACTCACATCACCATGATCCCAAGTACTAATAAATGCGCCTTCGCAAGTATCTAGCGGCTCGGTTTCCTCCCCTATTACATGATTAAACTCATTATGAATTTGCCCCATTACATGCTCTAAATAGCTTAACGTAGCGCTAAAGTCGGGCTGATTGAGTAAATAGTTTAAACGTTGCTGATTTAGCTCCTCATCCGGGAGGGTTTGCGTTTGTTGGTCATCAAATATTTGTAGGTACTGCTCTACTTTACGCAGGTATAAGTAGTTTTTTTGCAGATCTTTTGCTTCAAGCTCATCAATTACTTGGCTTAAGCTAAGCTCTTTAAGGGCGTGTAATAATGATTGAGTTTGCAAATTAGCCTCTCGCCCACCACGTACCATTTGTAGTGCTTGTACAATAAATTCAACTTCTCGTATTCCGCCTGCGCCTAGTTTTATATTGTTGGTTAGGCGCTTACGACGTACTTCTTGAGCAATCATCAACTTCATTTTTCGCAGCGACTCAATCACCGAAAAGTCAATATAGCGTCTATATACAAACGGCTTTAATAGCTGGTTAAACTCGCTAAAATAAATGTTAGGCGTGCCAATTAAGCGCCCTTTTAACATGGCATAACGTTCCCAATCACGGCCTTGCTCTTGGTAATAATCTTCAATTGCATTAAAGCTCATAACTAACGGGCCACTTTCACCAAAAGGTCGCAGTCGCATATCTACTCTAAATACTTGGCCGTCAACGGTCACTTGATTAAGTGCGGTTATTAACTTTTGCGCCACTTTGGTATAAAACACTTGGGCTTCGAGCGAGCGACGCCCGCCTTGGGTTTTAATATTGCGAGGATAGGCAAAAATAAGATCTATATCTGATGAGTAATTTAGCTCTTGTCCGCCAAGCTTACCCATTCCTAACACCATTAAAGGCAATGGCTGACCTTGTTCATTTAAAGGCTCACCATTGGTTTTTGCCACCTGTGTATAAGCCCACTGATTTGCACTTTCTATTAGGTTATCTGCTAATTGGCTTACATACTTGATACTGTCGGCAATTGGGTTGTCGCAACATAAATCTAAAAAAGCCACTTTAAGCCAGTACTTTTCTCGGTATTGCCGCAGTAATTTATGGCAATCGCGCTCATCAATATTATTTAGGTCTAAGTCAATAAAAGGAGCTGCAATCACCCTATTTTTAATTTCGGTGTTACATAATAACCAGTTTTTTAGCTCAGGTTGCGATGTTAAACAGCGCCATGCAAAGTCACTCAAGGCTAATAACCGTACCAGCGCTAATTCTTGCTTTTGTTGTGGATAAAGCTGTTCGAAGCGTGTTTCGCCAAGTTTTTGTAATTGAATGGGAAGTTGCTTTACGTTACTCATCAATACTCTCTTTTATATCATCAATAACCGTACTAGAATGATTAAAAACCTATTAAGGTAAATACTACTTAGGAAAACCATGTCATATTTGTCATTATCTAACACTAGTTTACTTGCGATTGCTATTAGTTTTATTGTTATTTGCGTGATCATAATGAGCTTAAGAATAACCACTCAACTAAAAGCAAAACAAGCGCTTAAAGATGAGTTAGCGCAGCATGATAACTTTGCAATGGGGATTAGTTTTGCCTCAGAAATATCGGTGGTGATTGCCTCAGTAGCATTTTTATTTGATGAAATAAGCATAAGCACAGCGCAATCGAACCCATTAAAAGTGATCTTTTTAATCGTTTTATTATTTTTATTTATTAAAGTAGGTCACTTAATTCATCGCAAATGGATTTTGCATCGCTTTAATGAAGAAGCCGCTATTTTAAAACAAAATGTCTGCGCCGCACTAGTCGACTCAGGTATGTTAATTGCAAACTGTATTATTACTTTAGGGCTTTACACTTGGACTCACACTCAAGGTTTTAGCAGTTTACTCATTGCCTTTGTAAGTTTTTTTGTACTACAAGGTATGTTTGCTTTTGATAGTAAAATACGTGAATACCACTTTGCCAAAGCTAACCAAGGCGCATCGCTACAAAGTAACTTTGGCCTTGAAAATACCTCTATTGGTATTCGTTACGCGGGTAAATCAATTGGTTTATCGCTGGCCGCGTATGCTGGTTTGTCCAGCGCAGCGTTTCAAAATGGTAAGATGGTCGAAAATTTATTTACACTCGTGATGCATTGCGGTGTAATGTGGGTGCTACTTTACAGTTTAACTTATGTAATAAAAAAGATTTCGTTACCAAATATCGATACTTCGCTGGAAATTGATCATCAAGATAATATTGGTATTGCTTGTATCGAATTTGCGGTTTTTTGTGCTGTAGGTTATTTGCTTATTAGTATGTTTTCAATTTAACACCAAGCTGATTAAATATAATATTTAATCAGCTTGTGAACACTTTGCTTAAGTGTAATGGGGCCTTATGCTATTTGATGTAACCAATTATCTGTTAGTTGATATAGATAATGAGTTTAGCAGAGCATTTGCTGAGTACTCTTTTAATCATGCTCAGAGCCAATCACCCAGCGGGTTAATAGCAGCTGGTAGCCACACCCGGCAGTTAGTAAAAATGATGTTTGATGAACTTATAAAAGATTACTGCTATTGCGACTTTGAAAATGAAATTAGTGTATCAGAGCTCGCTACCTACTTGCATGATCATCATAAAATTAAAGGCGTATTATTTAACCGTGTTGATTACTTACTTGGCGATGATAAACAGCGCTTTATTTATAACTCACTACACAAAAGTCGCTTTTTAGTTAGCCAAGACGAAAATGGCTTTTCGTTTAGCCCAGTAACAGACCCAGGGCATTCAAATCACTTATCGTGCCATACCGATATAGCACAAGCGTCACTAAACCTAATAGAGACTGATGAGCAATTTAATAAAAATAAATAATTGCACCTAGCTCACAGCTTACTTACCATAGCGGCATATAACTTTTATGCACTAACCAATAAGTGACACCACATGCGAGTTCCTCATATTTATCAGGCATCGAGTATTGCCTTAAACACTCCCGTTACATTAGATGACGACGCTGCAGGGCATATTGGCCGAGTATTGCGAATGAAAGTAGGCGAGCACGTGTCTATTTTTAATGGTGAAGGCGGTGAATACCTTAGTGAAATTATTGAGGTGACTAAAAAAAATGTCGTGGTTATGCCACAACAGCTAAATACTCATGATGTAGAGTCGCCCTTAAAAATTCACTTAGGCCAATGCGTATCGCGTGGCGATAAAATGGATTTTACCATTCAAAAATCGGTGGAACTGGGTATTACCGAAATCACCCCTATTTTTAGTCAGCGTTGCGGCGTTAAATTGATGGGCGATCGACTTGATAAAAAACACCAACAATGGCAAAAAATAGCCATAGCCGCCGCAGAGCAATCTGGGCGTAATTTTGTACCTGTTGTTCATCCGCCGGTAGATCTAAAGCAATGGCTTGCACAGCAAAGTGCAGCAATTAAGCTCACTTTGCATCCACGTGCCGAGCACAGTATCAAAACAATTACCGTCCCAAAAGATGGCGTACGCTTTTTAGTTGGCCCTGAAGGCGGCTTTACTGATGAGGAAATGGCGCAAACAAAGCAACAAAACTTTGTAGATATTCGCTTAGGCCCGCGCGTATTACGCACCGAAACAGCAGCATTAACTGTTTTAAGTGCATTACAGCTGCAGTTTGGCGACTTAGCTAATTGAAATAACTAAAAGTACCCACATATATATATTAATATTCATATTAAGGCACAGCGCATGGCAATTAAGTTAGGCATTATTTCAGATCCTATTAGCGGATTTAATATTAAAAAAGACACTGGTTTTGCAATGATGATGCAAGCGCAAGCACGTGGCTATGAAATTTACTATATGGAAATGGATGATCTTTCACTACGCCAAGGTCAGGCATATGCTACAGCTGCAAAAGCACAGGTTTTTGACGATCCAAACAATTGGTACCAGCTTGAGCAAAAAACCACTATTGCACTTGGCGATTTAGACGTTATTTTAATGCGTAAAGATCCCCCTTTTGATACCGAATACATATACGCAACGTATATTTTAGAGCGTGCCGAACAAGCAGGTACACTCATAGTTAACAAGCCACAAAGCCTGCGCGACGCAAACGAAAAGCTGTTTACAGCTTGGTTTAGCGAACACACGCCCGACACTTTAGTAACGCGCAGCCAAAAGCAAATTCGTGAGTTTTTAGCGCAGCATAAAGACATTATTTTAAAACCGCTTGATGGCATGGGTGGCGCGTCGATTTTTAGAGTTAAAGCAGACGATGCTAACATTGGTGTAATTTGTGAAACATTAACCGAGCACGGCAGTCGCTTTGCCATGGTACAAAATTATGTTCCAGAGATCACTCAAGGCGATAAGCGCGTATTGGTTGTTGATGGCGAAGTAATTCCATATTGCTTGGCGCGTATTCCACAAAACGGAGAAACACGCGGTAACTTAGCCGTAGGTGGACGCGGCGAAGCACGTCCTTTAAGTGAATCCGATTTAAAAATTGCACAAGCTGTGGCACCAACACTTAAAGAAAAAGGCCTAATTTTTGTCGGCTTAGATATTATTGGCGACAAATTAACCGAAATTAACGTAACCGCACCAACCTGTGTTAAAGAAATTGAAGCGGCGTACGATATTTCAATTACGGGTATTTTATTTGACGCAATTGAAAAACGACTCGCTAAATAAGTTAGCGTTATTGAAAGCGCTTTCATATTGTAAGGTTTAAGGTATTCATTATTTTTAAATCGTATGAAAGTGCTTATTTTGTTTTAAAAACATGGGTATGTGCCATACTAAAAATTCATTAACTAAAAAGGGTGAAATCTATGCAGTCATTAGAAAATCATTTTTTAATCGCAATGCCGTCGATGCAAGACCCTTTTTTTAAACGTGCTGTTACCTATATTTGTGAGCACAATGAAGACGGGGCTATGGGCTTGGTAATCAACCAACCTATTAATATTACCGTAGGTGAGTTACTCGATAAAATAGAAATTGATAACGACAAAACTCAGCAAGCAGCGCAAGTTAGCGTATATGCTGGCGGGCCGGTTAAAACCGACCGTGGTTTTGTACTGCACTCTCCAAAGCATGGTTACTCTGCGAGCCAAACGCTCAGCAGTGATATCATGATCACCACCTCTAAAGATGTACTCGCTTCGTTAACCACAGCACAAGCACCTGAACAATTTATTATTACTTTGGGCTACTCTGGCTGGGAGCAAGGTCAATTAGAACAAGAGCTATTGGATAATAGCTGGCTGATAATTAAAGCTGATCCGAAAATTATTTTTGACACCCCCGTTGAAAAACGCTGGGAAAAAGCAGTTTCTATGCTGGGCTTTGATATAAGTCAACTCAGCCCTGAAGCTGGTCATGCTTAACAAGATAAACTTATGACAAAAAAAAACTTCAAGCCGCAAGGCCAGCGTACTGTAATGGGCTTTGACTTTGGCACCAAAAGTATTGGTATTGCTATAGGTCAAGAGCTCACTGGCAGCGCATCGAGCCTTAAAGCTGTAAAAGCACAAGATGGCATTCCTAATTGGGATGACATAGCAGTACAAGTAAACGAATGGCAACCCGATTTAATGGTGGTAGGTTTACCGCTAAATATGGATGGCACCGCCCAAGAGGTAACTTTTAAAGCTAAAAAGTTTGCTAATCGATTACACAATCACTATGCCATACCGGTAGAAACACAAGATGAGCGCTTAACCACCGCCGATGCTAAAGCGCGCTTGTTTGAGCAAGGCGGTTATAAAAACTTAGGCAAAGGCAAAGTAGATAACATGTCTGCGGTGATTATTTTAGAGAGCTTTTTTGAAACAAGTTACGGTGAGTAAAAATATTAGGTGTTAGGCTTTGAATATCAGAGCTTTTAAGCTGATACCCAAAGCCTTCTCTTTAACTTAACTAATATTGCCTTTATCATCAAGGCCATCAATAGTGACCCCTTGTAAAAAGCCCGCCCCTTGCTGCTCATTGTTGCGCAGCTTTATCATTAAGCGCAAATCGTTCGCCGAATCGGCATGGTGCAATGCATCTGCATAATTGATTCGTTGCTGTTTATACAACTCAAATAAGGCCTGATCAAAGGTCTGCATACCCATTTCTTTCGATTTAGCCATGGTTTCTTTAATACCGCCTATATCACCATTTTTAATTAGCTCTGCAACCATAGGTGAATTAAGTAATATTTCAATAGCAGCAACTCGACCTTGCCCGTCAGATGTGGGGATCAGCTGCTGGGCAATAATAGCGCGTAAATTTAATGCTAGATCGTACTTAAGCTTATCGTGCTTTTCTTTTGGCACTAAATGCATGATCCGATCTATCGCTTGGTTAGCGTTGTTTGCATGCAAGGTAGCCACACATAAGTGCCCTGTTTCTGCAAAGCTTAATGCATACTCCATGGTTTCTTGTGAGCGTATTTCGCCTATTAATATTACGTCGGGTGCTTGGCGTAACGAGCTTTTAAGCGCTGACTCAAAACTTTCGGTATCTAGCCCTACTTCGCGTTGAGTAATAATACTTTTACGGTGTTCGTGTACAAACTCAATCGGGTCTTCAATGGTTAATATATGTCCGCGCTGATTACGGTTTCTATAGCCAATAAGTGCAGCAAGTGAGGTTGACTTACCCGTACCGGTTCCCCCCACAAATAGCACTAAACCACGTTTCGACATAATCACATCGGTAAGTGTAGACGGCAGCCCAAGTTCGCCAATTTCAGGTATTTTAGTAACAATACGACGAATAACCATGCCCGCTTTATCGCGCTGCCAAAATGCCGAAACACGAAAACGACCTTCGTCAGTGGCAATCGCAAAGTTGCATTCTTTCGTTGTATGAAACTCGGCTTTTTGTTTTTCACTCATTGCCGATTCAACCAACTCAAGTGATTGCTCATCGCTGAGCGGCTCATCATCAAGCGGGGTTAATTCACCATTAATTTTAGCGCTGATAGGCAGTTGGCTTGAAACAAATAAATCAGAGCCTTTTTTATCTATCATTATTTGTAAAAAGTTATTTAAAGATAAAGCCATTAGTATTCCTTAACCACCGAACTGAGTTTTGTCTTGCGCTTTAGCTTGCGCTGCAATATTGGTAACAATGCCATGATTAACTAAGTTTGTTAAACATTGATCCATTGTTTGCATTCCATGCGAAGCGCCAGTTTGAATAGACGAGTACATTTGCGCCACTTTATCTTCACGAATTAAGTTACGAATAGCAGGTACTGCAAGCATAATTTCGTGAGCAGCTACTCGCCCACCGCCAATTTTTTTAAGCAGGGTTTGCGAAATTACCGCACGTAATGATTCCGAGAGCATAGAGCGGATCATAGCTTTTTCTTCACCTGGGAATACATCTATAATACGGTCAATGGTTTTAGGTGCAGAGGTGGTGTGCAAAGTGCCAAATACTAAGTGACCAGTTTCGGCTGCTGTCATTGCCAGGCGAATGGTTTCCAGATCACGTAATTCACCAACTAATATTACATCTGGATCTTCACGAAGTGCACTGCGTAGCGCATTTTTAAAGCTATGTGTGTCGCGATGTACTTCTCGCTGGTTAATCAGACTTAATTTGTTATCGTGGACAAACTCTATTGGATCTTCAATAGTGAGAATATGGTGATGTTTTGTTTGATTTATATAATCAACCATAGCCGCTAATGTTGTCGACTTACCTGACCCTGTAGGGCCAGTTACTAATACTAAGCCGCGAGGATTATCGGCAATGGTTTTAAAAATATCGGGAGCACCTAAATCATCTAGTGTGAGCACTTCACTGGGGATCGTACGAAATACAGCGGCTGGGCCACGATGAGTATTAAAGGCATTAACACGAAAACGTGCTAAATTAGGCACTTCAAATGAAAAATCCACTTCGAGATTTTGTTCGTAGTCCTTGCGCTGGTTATCGTTCATAATATCGTAAACTAGGTTGTTTACATCTTTGTCTCCTAGTGCTGGTATATTAATACGCCGCACATCGCCGTCTACGCGTATCATAGGTGAAACCCCTGATGATAAATGTAAATCGGATGCTTTGTGTTGCACACTAAACGCCAATAATTCGGTAATATCCATTTATGACTCCACAACTAACTGATAAATATATGGTTACAATAGCAGAACGACTCACATCCGCCTACGCTAGAATTGCAGTAGCGGCAAAAAACGCCCAACGAAATAGTAACGAAATAACCTTACTTGCAGTATCAAAAACCAAACCAAGTGCCGATATTATTGCTGCCTACAAGCATGGCCAACGCCAATTTGGTGAGTCTTATGTTCAAGAGGCTGTAGATAAAATAGCGCAACTACACGCATATAGCGATATCATTTGGCATTTCATTGGCCCTATTCAATCAAATAAAAGCGCATTAGTGGCCGCCAATTTTGCTTGGGTACAAAGTGTTGATCGGATTAAAATAGCGAAACGCTTAAACAGCCAACGACCAGCCGATAAAGCCGCGCTTAATGTACTTATTCAAGTAAATATTAGTAATGAAGAGGCTAAGTCGGGTTGCCAGCTTAATGAAGTAGCCGAACTGGCCAGTTTTATTAACCAATGTGAACAATTAACTTTACGCGGACTAATGGCTATTCCGGCTAAAAGCGATGATATTACAACGCAAACTCAATATTTTAAGCAATTACAAACTTGCTTTGATAAACTACAGACCCAATATCCTCAAGTAGATACTTTGTCGATGGGGATGAGCAATGATGTTGAAGCTGCAATTAGTGCAGGCTCAACCATGGTGAGGATCGGCACAGATATTTTTGGCACACGAACTTAAAAGGTGATAACAGATATATGTCAGATAAAACAATCGCATTTATAGGCACAGGTAATATGAGCTACGCTATTATTGGTGGCATGGTAAAAAATGGGTTTAATGCAAACAATATTATTGCCACAAACCGTAACCAAGAAAAGCTGGCCAAAGTGGCAGCCGATTTCAAGGTAAAAACCACCAGTGACAATAACGAAGCCCTGCGCGATGCTGACGTAATTGTACTTTCTGTTAAACCACAAATGATGGGCGATTTATGTAAATCGTTTCAAGAGTCGGGTGTCGACTTTAGCGATAAACTGTTTATTTCAGTAGCAGCTGGTTTAACCGTAAAACGTTTGCGCGAAATGCTTGGCCAAGACGTGAAAATGATACGTTGTATGCCTAATACACCTTCGCTACTTGGCCGTGGTGTATCCGGTTTATATGGCGCTGGCGAAACGCCAAGCGAGCACGAATTTGTACAACAAGTTTTTGAATGCACTGGCATTGTAGTGTGGGTTGAGCAAGAATCGCAAATTAACGATATTATTGCAGTTACAGGCTCATCGCCTGCTTATTTTTTCTTATTTATGGAAGCCATAGAAGAGAAAGCCAAAGCACTGGGCTTTAACGATGCAGATGCACGTCGCTTAGTACAACAAACAGCACTTGGCGCTGCCGAAATGGCGCTAAGCCAACCCGATATAACCATTTCGCAGTTACGCTCAAACGTAACATCTAAAGGTGGTACTACGCATGCAGCCGTTGAACATTTAAAAGATAAAGGCTTAACCCAAACCGTTGCCGATGCCATGGATGCGTGTATTACGCGTGCACAGCAAATGGAACAAGAACTTTAAGAAGGTTAAATTATGAATGCCATGCAATTTTTAATCAGTACCCTGTTTGATCTATTTTTAATGGTGGTATTACTGCGTTTTTGGCTACAGTGGGCAAAAGCCGACTTTTACAACCCAATGAGCCAATTTGTGGTTAAAGCCACCTCTTTCGCAGTAAAGCCACTGCGTAAAATTATTCCTGGGTTTGGAGGCCTTGATTTAGCCTCGCTATTGCTGGCATTTTTTGTTGCCGCAGCCAAAATAAGTGTGCTTATGTGGCTTATTTATAAGTCATGGGCTATACAACCTGTACTTATTCAAGCATTAATCACCGTACTAAAAGAAGGTTTAAACTTAGTTTTTTGGGTACTTATTATTCGCGCTATTCTAAGCTGGGTTAGCCAAGGCTACAACCCAATAGAAGCGGTATTCCACCAGCTGACTGAACCTATGTTAAAACCTATTCGTAAAATCCTACCATCGCTAGGTGGCTTAGATTTATCGGTTTTAGTGCTTATTATTGGTATTCAGTTTTTACAAATGCTGCTTATGGATCTGTTAGTTTAAGCGCTTATTTTAGCTAAAGAGGTCACAAGACCTCTTTTTTATGTTTTAGGAGTTAATTATGCAACGGTTAATTAAATTGTTTTTTATTACCTGTTTAGCTTTTACCTTTAATACCCACAGTGAGCAAGTTTCCGGCGCGCAGTACAAAGAGTTAGGTCAGTGGCAAGTACATTACATCGCTTTTCCTTCAACCTTTGTGCAACCTAAAATAGCCCAAGCTTATGGCCTTGAGCGTAGCGGCTACAAAGGGATTGTTAATATATCTATATTAGCTAATGATACCAATAACACGGCGCAAAAGGCCGTGCTAAAAGGCACAGCTAAAAATCTACTCGGCAATAAACAAACGCTTAACTTTAAAGAAGTAATTGAAGGCGATGCAATTTATTACCTTGCTCAAGTTAACTACACTAACGAAGAAGTTTTACGTTTTGAGATTGAAATACAGCAAGACTCACAATTTCAAAAATTACAGTTTCAGCAAAAATTTTACGTAGATTAAATAACTTATGATAAAAACTTTAGTACTTGCCACAGGCAACCCTGGCAAAGTAAATGAACTTGCAAACATGCTCAGCCCGCTCAATATTAATGTTGTGCCGCAAAGCGACTTTAACGTAGGTGAAGTGGCCGAAACCGGCACCACTTTTGTAGAAAATGCCATTATTAAAGCCCGCCATGCTGCCCTAATTACCGGTATGCCTGCTATTGCTGATGACTCGGGATTAGAAGTAGATGGTTTAAATGGTGCGCCAGGTGTGTACTCGGCGCGCTTTGCCGGTACAGGTGCAACCGATCAAGATAACATAGATAAGCTACTACTTGAGCTGGGTAATAACCCAATTAGAACCGCACGCTTTTGGTGTGTACTGGTATTAATGCGCCACGCTAATGACCCAACTCCGCTTATTTGTAGTGCCAGTTGGGAAGGTGAAATAACCCTAACCCAAAATGGCGAAGGCGGCTTTGGTTACGACCCGGTATTTTTTGTACCAACGCTTAATTGCACCAGTGCCGAGCTTACAAAAGAGCAAAAAAATGCCATTAGCCATCGCGGTCAAGCATTACAAAATTTACTACAGCAACTTAAGCTAAAAGGCGGCCTGTGAACCTACCACCACTAAGCTTATATGTGCACGTACCTTGGTGCGTGCAAAAATGCCCATATTGCGACTTTAATAGCCACGGACAAAAAGGTGAAATTCCTGAAGCTGAATATGTGCAGCATTTAATTGATGATTTAAAAGCCGACCTGCATTTGGTGCAAGGGCGTAAAATTCATAGTATTTTTATTGGTGGTGGCACACCTAGCTTATTAACTGGCGCAGCTTACACACGCCTACTTAGTGAGGTTAAAAGCCTTATTGGGCTTGAAGATAACTGCGAAATAACCCTTGAAGCAAACCCAGGCACCGTTGAAACTGGCCGCTTTAAAGATTATGTAAAAGCAGGTATTAACCGCATTTCTATTGGTGTGCAAAGCATGCAAAACGACAAGCTTAAAGCGCTTGGCCGTATTCATGGCAGCGACGAGGCAAACTACGCCGCAGAGCAAGCTAAAGAAGCGGGGTTAAATAGCTTTAATCTTGATTTAATGCATGGCTTACCTGGGCAAACTCTCGATGATGCACTGGGTGATTTAAAGCAAATCATTGCCCTTAACCCGCCGCATATTTCTTGGTATCAGCTTACTATTGAGCCCAATACACAATTTGCTTCTAAGCCGCCTACCCTGCCACAAGACGAAACCCTATGGGACATTCAAGAGCAAGGCCAAGAGTTACTTGCCCAAGCAGGTTACCTGCAATACGAAATATCAGGCTATGCAAAGCCCGGCTATCAATGCCAACACAACTTAAATTATTGGCGTTTTGGCGATTATATCGGTATTGGTTGTGGCGCGCATGGTAAGGTAACTGATGCAAATACAGGCATAATAACCCGCACCGAAAAAGTTAAGCACCCGCGTGGTTACATGGATCTGATCAAACCTTACTTGTTTAAAAGCTGGCAGGTTGAACAAGACGATTTAGCATTTGAGTTTTTTATGAATCGCTTTCGTCTAGTAGAGCCTTGCCCTATTAACGACTTTAATGCGCTTACACAGCAGCCATTACAAAGCCAACAACACGCGCTACAACAGGCAATTAAAACGGGCTTATTAATACAAACCGATAGCCATTGGCAAGTAACACTGAAAGGTCAGCGCTTTTTAAATGATCTGCTAGAGTTATTTGTTTAACTCTAGGCTCTAGGCTCTAGGCTCTAGGCTCTAGGCTCTACAAAATTATAATAATAAATTTCTAACATCAAGAGGATAAATAATGCGTAAATTTACTTTTATTGCAGCTGCAGTAAGCGTTGCACTACTTGCTGGTTGCCAGCAAGCTACACAACAAGTAACAGCAGCACCTGCGGTACAGGCACAACCAGTACAAAGCGAAATAAACAAAGCAAATACATTTTTTGAAGATACCTTTACTCGTGACGTAATGAGCAGCCCTGTGTATCAAACTTACATGGGTATTAAGCAAGATTACGACAAGTGGGACGATGGTAGCGAAGCTAAAAAATTAAAAGATTTTGCACAAACCAAAGCTGATTTAGTAACGCTTAATAGCATTAATCGTGCTCAGCTTGATGATGCAACTAAAGTAAGTTACGACTTAAAAAAGCAAGATCTTGAAAACTCAATTGCTGACTTCAAATGGCGTTACCACAGTTACCCGGTAAACCAAATGTACGGCACTCACTCTATGATCGCGGCATTTTTAATTAACCAGCATCAAGTAAGTGATGTAAAAGACGCTAAAGCGTATATATCTCGCTTAAACGGTGTGCCAGCAGTATTTGATCAGTTAATTACTGATTTAGAAGTACGTGCTGAAAAAGGCATTATTGCCCCTAAGTTTGTATTCCCGCATGTTATCGACTCAAGTAAAAATATTATAAAAGGCGCTCCATTTGAGCAAGGCGACGACTCTACATTGCTTAGCGACTTTAAACGCAAAGTTAATAAACTAGAAATCAGTCAAAGCGAAAAAGACAGCTTAACAGCTGATGCAGTAGATGCTTTAAAGTCGGCGGTTAAACCTGCTTACTCTAAACTGATTAATTATATAGCCCAACTTGAAAAGCGCGCAGATAACCGCGACGGTGCATGGAAATTTCCTGATGGCGAAGCGTTTTATAACAATGCGTTAAAGCGTACCACCACCACAGACCTAACAGCAAAAGAAATACACGCTATTGGCCTTGCTGAAGTAGCTCGTATTCATGACGAAATGCGCGCCATTAAAGATAAAGTAGGTTTTAAAGGCGATTTAGCCGCTTTCATGCAGTTTATGAAAACCGACAAGCAGTTTTATTTACCAAATACTGATGCCGCTAAAGAGCAATATATTAGCCAAGCAACCGACCTAATTAATAATATGAAGTCGCGTCTTGATGAGTTATTTATTGTAAAACCAAAAGCCGATATGATAGTAAAACGCGTTGAGGCATTTCGTGAAAAAGCAGCTGGCAAAGCGTTTTATCAACAACCGGCACCAGATGGCTCTCGCCCAGGTGTTTACTACGCTAACCTTTACGACATGGAAGCTATGCCTACTTACCAAATGGAAGCACTAGCCTATCATGAAGGCATTCCGGGACATCATATGCAAATTGCTATTTCGCAAGAGCTAGAAGGCGTGCCTAAGTTTCGTAAATTTGGTGGCTACACTGCTTATATTGAAGGTTGGGGTTTATACTCTGAGCTAGTACCAAAAGAAATGGGCTTATACGAAGACCCATATTCTGACTTTGGTCGCCTTTCGATGGAATTATGGCGCGCAGCACGTTTAGTGGTTGATACAGGTATTCACGCTATGCAGTGGAACCGCCAACAAGGTATTGATTACTACGTAAATAACACACCTAATGCGACCTCTGACGGGGTTAAAATGGTTGAGCGTCACATTGTAATGCCATCGCAAGCAACTGCTTATAAAGTGGGTATGCTGAAGATTTTAGAACTACGTGAAAATGCAAAGCAGCAACTAGGTGATAAGTTTGATATTCGCCAGTTCCACGACGTAGTGCTTAAAAATGGACCTGTACCACTTAACGTACTAGAAAACTTTGTTAATCAGTGGATAGCAAGTAAACAAGCTTAACTTGTAATAACTCAGTAACAATATAGAAGGTCGCTTATGCGGCCTTTTTTTGTTTTATAAGCCAATTGTTTAAGCTAGAGTAGGTAACCTGAGCTCCGGATAATAAAATTAAATATAACTATGATTCAATACATTAGTAAATCTCTTAACCAGTGTTCTGGCTAGGTAATAATAAACTAAGGAGATAAGCCATGGAATTATGCATACAATTACTTAACGCACGCCTTGCTAAGTATCAACTCGACGAGCTTGATAACGACTTTAAGCAGTTAACCCCTGCTCAGCAAGCAAGCCAATTAATGCACTTGTATCAAAGCGCGCAGCGAATGAGTGTTAAATATAACTTTATGCAAAATGTGGCAATCCGTATTTTAACCAATAACCCTTTACCAACATCGTTTATTAGCCAACTAAGCACCCTAGACGCATTAAGCTTTTTTACACCTGCACTTAAAGTTAACAAGGGTTTTTTGGCGCAAAATGAGGCCGGTAACACTGTGTTGCATACTGTATTTAAACACCCTGATGCAGATAATTTACCATTTAACTATGTACGTTCGTTAATGTTATTTGAATCTAACGATGACTTACTAAAAGCGCTGGCACAGCCTAACCTGCAAGGGTTAACGCCAGTTGCCTGTTATATTGCTTATGCAAATAAACCGACTACGCCAATAAAGCATGAGTTCTCGGCGCTACTCGCATTAATGGAAATGGAGCAAAAGCAAAATGCACAAGCAAAACAGCAATTATTAAATGTATTACAAAGCAATACGGTAAACGAAACCACGCTTTTATTAAGCGCTGCCTATTTACAGCGCTCAATAACTCAAGTGATTAATTTACTTAGTCAGAAAGATAATATTCAACACTCGTAACCACGCGAATATTTTTGATTTGCGGCGTATTAGAGTCACGATCACTAATGCTAAATTGCCCTTGGCGAGCCGTTTTTATTTTACCTAATTTTGAATTTGAGTCTTTGGCAAATTTAGTCGCAACTTCACGGGCTTTTTCGGTGGCCTCTTGTACCATTGCTGGTTTAATGTCGTTTAAACCAGTGAACATATACTCCACACGGGTTTCGTAGTTATCTTGCACTATGGCAATATTTTGCTTAGCCAGCTGACTTACCTTGCTCAGGGCATTTTTTACTTTGTCGGGCGCATTTGAATAAACAATAATATTAGAGCGCACTATATATCTAAATTGTTGATTTTCGCTGCCGTATTCGCGAGCTTGTTTATCTATAATTGATTGGCTGCCAGTGCTAATTTCTTCATCATCAAAGCCGTGTAACTTTAAAAATGCAATTACTGCATCGTTTTTGCCCTCAACTCTACTCACTAACGCTTCTAAGTTATTGTCGGCATCACTAAATTGCAGTGGCCAGATCACAGTATCGGCCAGCACTTCTTGCTCAGCCAATCCTTTTACTTGTACGGTACGTTCCATACCTTTGATATCAAGCGCAGCACCTTTTAAAATAAATCCTAAGCTAATTAGGCCTATACTTAAACAAATAGCCGCAATAACAATATTAAAGTTAGATACTTTATTCATTAAAACTCCCTTGTTAAGCGCCTAAAACAACCCTAAACGCTCGAAAATATAATATAAACAGAGTACATTGTGAAATAATAGATAGCAAAGATTAATCAGCATAGGAAAAGCCATGAGTCTCAAGCGGATCAGTCAGTTTTTTAACCCAAGCTCGGTAGCCGTTATTGGTGCATCTAACACGCCAACCCGCGCTGGTTATGTAGTTATGCGCAACTTATTGCAAAGTGGTTTTAAAGGGCCAATTATGCCAGTAACGCCAAACCACACTGCGGTGCATGGTGTACTGGCATACCCTAGTATTGATGCTTTGCCAAAAGTACCTGACCTCGCGGTTATTTGTACTAATAAAAACACTTTAGATCTTATTATTGAGCAACTTGGAAAGCTGGGCTGTCATAATGCCATCATCATTGCTGACGGCTTAAGTAACGCACAAAAACAAACTTTAAAAGAGTGCGCACGTAGCCATCAAGTTACGCTGTTGGGCCCAAATTCTTTAGGGTTATTAATTCCTCATATTGGCCTAAATGCCAGCTTTTCACATACCGTAGCGAGCCCTGGCAAACTCGCTTTTGTTTCACAATCGGCGGCAGTGTGCTCAACCATTTTAGATTGGGCAAAAAATAAAGAAATTGGCTTTTCTTACTTTGTGTCAATGGGCGATTGTCTGGATATTAAATTTACTGAATTGCTCGACTTTTTAGGTCGCGATGCTAAAACTACGGCTATTTTGCTCTACATAGATAACATTGAGGACAGTCGCAGCTTTATTTCAGCCGCTCGAGCGGCTGCTTTTAGCAAACCCGTAATTGTAATTAAAACGGGCAGGACCCATGCGGGCGCTATTGCCGCTGAAGCTCAATCGGGAATAGCGCATAGCTCAGATGCGGTATACGATGCTCTATTTCAGCGCGCGGGTATGTTAAGAGTAAACGATTTACGCGAGCTATTTGCTGCAACGCAAACATTAGCCATGCACCCAAAATTATTAAAAGTAGAGCAGCTCACTATTTTAACCAATGGTGGCGGCCCTGGCGTAATGGCAGTAGATGAGCTAATACAAAGTTCAGGTAAATTAACGCAATTGAGTGAAGAGACATGTGATGCACTCAATAAAGTAATTCCTCGCTCAGAGAAGGCCTCAAACCCGGTGGATATTTTTGGTGACTCAGCCCCGAGCCGCTATAAGCAGGCGTTAGAAATTCTACTTAAAGCTCCTGAAGTAAAAAACTTACTGATTATTCACACTCCATCTGCGCTAGCACCTAGCGAAGACTATGCAAATATTATTGTTAAAACCTTACAAGCACTCCCAAAAATGGCGCGCCCGTATGTTATTACTAACTTTACCGGTGAAGATGCCGCCTATGCTGCTAGGCGTGTTTGCGCTAATAACGCGATCCCAACTTATCGTACTCCCGAGGGCGCTGTTGGGGCCTTTATGCACTTAGTTAGTTATCGACGCAATCAAAAGCATTTAACCCAAACACCTGAGTCGAATACCGTAGATACAAAAATTAATAAGTCGGCAGCTAAAGCCTTAGTAAATGAATTTTTAGAAGAAGGACAAAGTTATTTACCGACCCATCAAGCGAGCCAAATTTTAAGTCATTACGGTATTGAGTGTATTCAAACCGAAGTGGCTTACACGCCAACAGAAGCAAAAGAGCAAGCCATTGAGTTAGGGTTTCCGGTGGCGCTAAAATTAATTAGCCCAAGCATTCCTTCAAAATCTGAAGTGGGTGGCGTAGTGCTTAACTTAAATGACGCCCAAGAAGTAGAGCAAACTGCCTTTTCGATGTTATTAAGAATAAAGAACACTTATCCCGATGCCATTATTGATGGTTTTTCGCTACAAAAAATGGCGCCGCGTGCCGGAGCCAACGAGCTGCGAATAGCAATAAAAACCGAGCCTAATTTTGGTCCCGTTATTTTACTAGGAGAAGCAGGCACCGGCCTTGAATACGCACAAGCAGCAGTAGCTTTGCCCCCGCTAAATATGAACCTAGCAAAATACTTAATTGCCGCGGCGCACGATAAAGGCGTACTAAAGGATCGTATTCTACCTGAAAAAGTAGATAAATATCGGCTCTGCGCACTGCTTACTCGCATCTCGCAGTTAGTAATTGATCAGCCCGACATTAGTTCCTTAGAGCTCAACCCTATATTAGCCAGTAATGGGCAATTTTTAGTGCTGGACGCCACCATGACCATTAACCGCTATCGAGTGCAAACGCATCGTAAACGTTTATCTATTCGCCCCTACCCGATTGAATTGGTAGAGGCCGTAACGTTAAAAAATAATACCCAAGCGACGCTGCGCCCAATTAAACCAGAAGATGAGCAAGCACATCAGCAGTTCGATCAGTCTTTAACTAAAGAGGATCGCTATAAACGATTTTTTGGGGAGTTAAGGCAGTTTAATCACGACCAACTCGCTAAAATGACGCAAATAGATTACGACCGTGAAATGGCCTTTATTGTATCTCAAACATATCAAGGGCAGCCTCGCACTCTTGGCGTATCGCGCGTTATTATGGATCCTGATAATTTACAGGCCGAATTTGCCGTTGTAGTGCGCTCAGACTGCCAAGGCCTTGGCCTAGGTCGTATATTAATGACAGCCGCAATTGAGCACTGTAAGCGCCAAGGAGTTAAATCTATTGAAGGGATTACTTTACCAGAGAATACCGGCATGATTGAGCTTGCGCGTAAATTGGGCTTTAAAATAAGCCGCGACTTTGAAGAAGGCAGTATAAATATGGTACTTAAACTATAAATGAACTATATACGAAAACTTAGACAAAAAATTGCGCACACTTTTGAAGCCTCTGGAGAGTATCAGCGCGCGGGGCACATACTTGATGTAATGCTGGTTTGTCTCATAATGGTCAACGTAGTTGCCATTGTACTTGAGTCTGTATCGAGTATTGCTAAGCAGTACCATGAAGAATTTTTCTTATTAGAAATTGTTTCCATAACTATATTTTCTATTGAATACATAATACGGCTTTGGACCTGTGTAGACAGAGTTAAATATGCAGCTATTGAGGGCTCAAATACCAAACGACGCTTGCACTATATTTTTTCGCCTTTAGCATTAATTGATTTAATTGCTATATTACCTAGCTTATTGATGTTTTTCTTTATGCTAGATTTGCGCTTTTTACGAGTTTTAAGGTTACTGCGAGTATTTAAGTTAACCCGTTATTCGCGTGCTATGCAGTTGCTGTTACAAGCATTTATTGATGAAGGCAGTACACTTTTAGCGGCATTTTTTATTATGGCCGTGGTGCTTATTTTAGCCTCTTGTGGTATTTACTTGCTTGAACACGATATACAGCCCGATAAATTTGGCTCTATCCCTGCGGCAATGTGGTGGGCTATGGCAACGCTAACTACCGTAGGTTACGGCGACGTAGTGCCCATAACACCTATTGGTAAACTATTTGGTGGGGTAATAACCCTAGTGAGTATGGGAATGGTTGCAGTGCCTACCGGTTTACTTGCATCGAGCTTTTCAGAGCAAGTACGCAAACGCCGTCAAGTATTCGAAAATGCAGTACATGAACAGATCACTAACGGCACTCTCAGCGAGGAGCACCTCAGTCACCTTGAAGATCTGCGTTACAAACTAGGGCTGAGTAAA
Source organism: Pseudoalteromonas sp. 20-MNA-CIBAN-0454 (assembly GCF_040308685.1). NCBI lineage: Bacteria > Pseudomonadati > Pseudomonadota > Gammaproteobacteria > Alteromonadales > Pseudoalteromonadaceae > Pseudoalteromonas > Pseudoalteromonas sp. 20-MNA-CIBAN-0454. The sequence continues at coordinate 22,769 of NZ_JBEOOB010000002.1, forward strand.
CTAGAGGCCAATAAAGCCATAAAAGTTCAGCTTAACGAGCGCAGCGAACACATGTTTTGTAGAAACTGTGGCAAGCGCCCATAAATAGGTTAAAAGTAGTTGTCAGCTTTTAGCTGGCAACTGCACACTAAGGGCTTTCCTTTAATCTTGCTTAAACACGTCGCTCCAATCGCGAGTAATTAAAGGAATAACAGCATTTGTGGGCACAGGTTTACTAAATAAATAACCTTGAAAATAGTCGCAACCAAGTGCTTTTAAAAATACTAATTGATGGGTACTTTCAATGCCTTCTGCCACACATTCTTTATTTAAGCTGTGGGCTAAAGTAAGCGTAGATTGGATAATTGCCTCATCATTAGAATCAACCCCTATATCTTGTACAAAACTACGGTCAATTTTTAATACATCAATAGGAAAGCGCTTCAAATAAGTTAACGATGCGTAACCTGTACCAAAGTCATCCATATAAAGCCTACAACCTAGTTGTTTTAACATATCCATACTCGATAAGGCCTGCTTTGAATCGCGCATTAATATTGATTCTGTTATTTCAAATACAATCGCCTTAGAAGGGATAGCTGCTTTAATTAATGCCTTTTTAATTTCAGGCACCAAGTGTTCAAATTCAAAATCGAGTGCCGATAAGTTAATCGACAAATATAACTCGGGAGCAATTTTGCGCCAAGCCACTAACTCTTCTAAAGCACGGCCCAATGTTTGCAGCATTATTTTTGTAATTAAACCAATACTCTCTGCCGCTAACGAAAACTCTTGAGTGTTCACTAATTGATTTTTTGGCCAGCGTAGCAATACTTCAAAGCCTTCGGTTTTTTGGCTATTAGCACTTATAATAGGTTGATAATAATTACAAAATTCATGCTCTTGATACGCTTTAGTTAACTGCGATTCTAGGTGCAGTGCTTTTTGCACCCGTTGATTCATCTCTTGCTTATAAAACTTATAGCTCCCTTCTAAATTATCTTTAGCGTGGTATAAAGCAATATTGGCAGCTTTTAATAGATCTTTATATTGCTGCGCATCACCTGGATATGTGGCAACACCAATGCTTAAATTAATATTAATTACTTGGCCATTAAGGGCAATATTTTTATTAACACAGCCCATTAATTTAGTGCAAACGAGCAATACCTCTTCTATTTGCTGTATATCTTCCACCAACACAACAAATTCATCACCACCAAATCGAGCTACGCTATCGCTGGGGCGTAAGGTACTTTTTAATCGCTCTGCCACTGTTTTAATCAATTCATCGGCAACTTCTCGCCCTAACGAATCATTAAAGTGTTTAAAGCGTTTAATATTAATATGCAGCAAAGCAACCTTACTGTTATGGCGCTGTGCTTGCTCAATGGCATGTATTACACGGTCATTAAATAATGCCCTATTTGGCAGGCTAGTTAGCTGATCGTAGTTGGCGAGTATATGCAGCTCATTTTCTGCTAATTTTTGTGCATTAATATCGGTTAAAATAACAACGTAACTGGTTAGTCTGTGTTCGTTATCGGCAACTGCACTTATTTTAACAAGCACGTGGCGTTGCTCGTTATTAACCAATGTTACTGTGTCTTCGCAAGAAAAGTGCTCCCCTACATTGAGCTTTTGCATAATGCGCAAGTAATCAAAGCGGCTACTGCGCGAAATTCCTAAATTAAGTACTCGACTAGAGCGTGGCTCAGCTGGGAAGTTAAACGCTGTTTGTAAGGATTTATTAGAGGCGCGTATATTAAAGTTTTTATCGAGTATAAATACCCAATCGCGAGTTTGCTCAAAGGCTGCAGCAAATAAACGAGCATGCTCTTCAAACACCATTTCACGGGTCATATTAGTGTAAGTTCCGGCCACTTTTTGCGGCAATTTATTATGCCACTCTACTACTTTGCCAAAATCTTTATACCAGCGCCAATGCCCTTTTGCATGCCTAAGCCTGTAGGTACAATTAAAAGATCCTTTATCTGTAGATAAAAACTCTAACCACTCTAATCTAAATAAAGGTCTGTCTTGTGGGTGTATTTTTACTAAATAGTCATCTAAATTTACGCATTCAACGCTGTAGCCTAATTCATTCATTAACCGCGGTTGATAAATACTAAGGCTGCTTGACTGCCAGTCCCAAACCCCGGATTCACTGCCCTCTAATGCCAGTTTTAAACGCGCTTCGCTTTCTTTACTTTCTTTGTGAGCTGCCAATAAAATACGCTGTATTTTATTGCGGCGCATTACCCAAGCAACCACTAAAGCAATTAACAATAATGCATATAGCACCACAAAATAAGGGGCACGCCATAGTGGGTATTTCACTTTTATTTTTAAACTAGCGGGCGACGTATATTCGCCGGTTAATGGGTCTTTAGCCCACACTTTTAATTGGTAATTACCCGGATTTAATTTTGGAAATAACACTCTGTTGTTACGGGTATAACTTTTTTGCCCGTTATCGAGCTGATACTCATAAATAATCCGCTCTTGAAAACTAAACGACATTGCCGAAAAAGCTATTTCTAAACCTATATCGTCATGATTTAATGTTATTTCTTCAAGTGGTTGCTGTAAATTAAGCGACAAGTTTCGCGACATTAAATTGATCCGAGTAATATTAACGTGATCAATTAACGCTTTGGTGTTTTGATTGTTCATTGGGTGAAAATAGGTAAAGCCTTTTAGGCTACCATAAGCAATACGCCCATCTTTTAAATGTGCCATAGCGCCGCTGTTAAATTCTGCAGAGAGCAGCCCTTCTGACGTAGTAAATTGCTGAAAATGCAGTGTAGTCGGGTTTAAACGCCAGATGCCTTTATGACTACTCATCCAAATCATGCCATCGTCATCAAGCACCATATCGTACAATAAGGTACCCAATTTGTTTTTGTCTAAATCAATAGTATGAACAAGTTCATACGTTAAGGCATCAATGCCAATCAGGCCAAAGTTGGATAACGAGAGCCATAAAATATTATTACGATCAACTTCATACGACAGCACATTTATGGCAACATTTTCATGTTGTTTAGGAACCTTATATATTATTTTTAGAGTTAAACTGTGAGGATTAACTTGATATAAAATCCCACCACTAAAAAATAAAGGCTTATCTGGTTGTGTCGATAATGGTGGTAAAAACCCATGCGCTAAAAAAGGGTCAAACTGAGTAAACTCGCCCTCTAACTGGGTTAGTTGCTGGGTATTAATATTATACATAAGCATGCCATGATCTGAGTGCACATAGTACAAGTTACCATCGGGCATTAAAGTAACACCATGAACCCAGCCGGCGATCAGCTTTTGGTTGCTCGGATTTTGTGTTTGCGGCTCAGTTAATTGCAGGCTAACAGGGTCAAAAATAAATAAACCTCTATTGGAGTGCAGCCATAATTTATTTTTATAAGGCATTATTTTATAAATAGTAAATTCAGTAGTTAGCAAATCAACTTTAAAATCTTGTAAATACGTTTTGCCTATATTTGTTTTTAAATCAACTTCAGTTAAACCATTATGCGTAGCTAGCCATAGCTTGTCTTTATACTCAGTAATACCCCAAATAGAATGATGCGATAAGCCGTCACCGCCAAGCATGCTGCCCTCAACATTGGTAAACTGATAGTTATTATTGGCTAAATAAAACGCCCCATCTGTTTTAGTGGCCACCCATGTTCCACCAGAATTATCTTTAACCATATCAATAATACTGGTATCGGCTAGGGTATATTTACTTTGGTTAATGCGGGTGTTTTTTATTATTTCCCCCGTTTTTAAATTAAACTTGAACAACCCTTTATCAGTGGCTAAATCAATTTTTTCATGGTCATTTGTAATTTGCCAAATATTTAAATTATCAAGCAATACACTATTGTTAAATGCCACATCGGGGCGCTCAAACATGCTCGATAAATTACTAATATCAACTTGGTACAACCCTTTAACAGCGCCCACTAATAGCTGATTATTGTTAGCAATAGCAAATGACTTCACATTATTTTGGTAAATATGCTCAGCCTCTGCGCGTAAATGCTCTAATGGCCGCACTTTTTCACTGGCAATATCAAACACATAAGCACCATGACTAGTACCAATAAATATATAGCCGTTATAATAAAATAGCTTTCTAACTAGGGTGCTTTTGTATTTACTCGGAAGCTCAAAAATAGTGGTTATTTCACCACTTTCAATATCAAGCTTTGCAAAGTCACGGCCTCGGCCAATCCAGAGGGTTTTATCATCTATTGCTAACATGCTAAAAACAGATTGATTAATTATCTGCTCTTCGCTTAGCGGCTTTTCTAAAAACTGTTTATAAGAATCGGTAGCTGGATCATAGCGAAATAGCCCTGCCAGCAGTGAGGCAATCCAAATATGCCCTTGGGTGTCTTGATATATGCGGTCAATAATAGCTTCTTCAAGCTCACCATTAGGCCCGTTAATTGGCATTACTTGGTAGCCATCATAACGGTTAAGGCCACCTTCTGTTGCCAGCCATAAGTAACCGTTATTATCAATAAGCATAGTATTAACATAGCTTTGAGATAGCCCCTCACTAGGAGATAAACGCTTCACTTGTGCGTTTATTTGGCTGCTCATTATTAGCATAAGTGCGAGCAAGCAACTTATTGTTCTGTTAATAGCTTTACCCATTCTTGATCCCACTTATTATGTTGCTTTTGATAGGTATTTGACAGCGACGATATACGATATTGGTACACACCAAAAGTACTACTAAGGAATGATTATATGTTAATATCGAGTTAAAACCAATAATGCGGTATAAATCAGGTCTACTTTTAGAGATGAATGTATAAATCCTATAAACTAAAGAGGTTTTAAATCAACTCGAGCTGCTCAAGTAAGCACAACATTAGCCTAACATTAGCGCTAAATACCTTTCAAATTGTTGCTTTAAAGAAGCTTGCTCTGCAATAGGGCGACTATGGAGGGTGTTATATATTTGCTCACGTGTTTTTTTCCCGCGCTTAATTTGATACGCCCAAAAAGAAGCCTCATAATCTAACTGAATTTGATACTTTTGTTCACGAGGTAAATTACATAAATTAAAACTCACAGTAACTCCTATTACTTACTAAAGATGTTTTATTATACTTATAAATAGTTATGAATGCTGCTTTAATAAAGCATCTAGGCCAACAAGCTTAGTCAGCTAAATGCTATATTATGTTTGGGGATTTAATAGCTTATTGGCTCAGATAATTACGAATTTAATCAACAAAGGGCACGCCCCCTAACTAAAAGTCAAAACCTTGCTGATTAATTAATTCGCTAGCGGCAGTAACGTCTAGTTTTTTTTGTATAAAACGCTTGTAGCGCTGCTGGCACAAATTTAATACTTTTTTCTTTTGTGCGTTAGTTAACGAGTTCCATAAAAAACGCTCATCGCGGCTACGATAACAACCTTTACAATATCCCCTATTATTAACCAAACAAATACTCTTGCAAGGGCTTGGAATATCAAATATTTCAATTTGTTGCATTGCCCCTCCCCACACTTATAAAGATACAGGTTAAGTATAGCGTTATTTACTCAAAGAGCAGCTTTGTGAGTAATTAGCTCTGGACGTTTAGTAAATCTCTTAACCAGATAAAATGTAGGTATCAGCCGGGGCATAAACCACAGCCCAACATGCGCTGAAGCTGTAATACAAATTTACTTCGCTTTAGCTAAAGTGCCGTAACAAAAAGCAGCTTTAGCTATTGCTTTCAGTAATAAAAATACTTTAAATAAATACTGAGTGACTTTTATCGCTTACTAAAAGCTAAAATATAATCGCCAAAAACTGCCTTTAGCTTTTAATGCTCACAACTTTTAATATTTACTTCTGCTTTACGATGATATGGCTTTGCATACATAGCTAATACCAAAGGTTTAAGCTCTTCGGGCACTTTATCCATACGTTTTGCAAACTTTGCAGCGTCGGCTTTATTAATGACCGCTTCTGTACAGCCGCCCGCTATAAAGTTACCTGGGTGCAAATAAAATGAATCTATTATTTGTTTATCTATTGTTTTAGCCAGCTCATCTGCGCTGTCGCAATGTGACTCTATCGGCTGTCCAAAAGCTAAATGAATATGTCCTTTAGATGAGCTAAAACCTTCAACAATACTGGCTATGTCTTCACCTACAGATTTTACATATTGACCATGGTGTTGTTTATGATAAAGCTCTTTTGCTTTAGCAATTGCGCAGGGTTCGTATTGATACGATATTGATACCGGCACTATTTTTAGCTCTTTAATATAATCGCCAAATTCTTTTTTTTGCTTACGCCCATTTAGTTGTAGCATCTTTAGTAGTGCCGGATCGGTTTGATCTACACCGTCTTTTGCTCGCCCTTCTTTTTGCGCTATCCAAATAGAGTTTCCTGCTGTTAGTGAGTCATAAATATAGGAAGATAACTGCGTTAATGCTTTAAGCATTTCTTTAGGGGCTTTTGCAGATCGCTTTACTATAAAGCTTTTATTTAATCGCATAAGCTCAGTGATATAGGGTCTTTGCAATAAATTATCTCCTATTGCAATGCGCACTGTTTTCATTTTATGTTGAAACAATCCCCAATTTACTAAAGCCGGATCGAGCACAATGTCACGATGATTCGATATAAATAAATAGGCCTGATTAGGGTCTAGTTTATCCAACCCTGAAAAAGTGACTTCTGACGTAGTGCGTTTTACTAACTTATTTAAATACTTTGCAACTTCATTTTGTACATCTTCAACGCTATTAATTTGGCCCCATTTTTTACGTAGTTGCTGTCTAATTAATGGTCGTGCAACAAATGGAATTGCCGATAAAATGCGTGGTAAATTGTACTTTGCAATTACATCAATAAATGCATTATCGTCAATTAAACGCTTCAGCGAAGTGGCAACTTCATCATCATTGTAAGGTCTTATGTCAGCGTACTTATCTTCTAATTCAATCATTTAGCGCATCTACAAAGTTAAAAACGGCACGCCAAAGCGCACCGTCGTGTCTAATTTTGATTATAACTCAATCAAAAATACGAAACTAGCAATACTAAAGTTCGATTTACCTAGTTCAAATAGAGTTATAGTTTAGTCGGCAAGTTTATAAGTTTGCACACTTGATGCAACTTACATTGCCCTGTTGTTATTTATAGTGAATATTAGTTAAAGCAAATAGCTTTACTAAAGCTGCATGGCGACGGCAGTACAACAAAATAGCCGTAAAGGGTAGCATGTAACAACTAACCTAGTGGGCAGACCACATTTAAGTTGGCCTACGTTTTTACGACTTTAAAATTAACAAAGTGTATGCTTTATAGTACTTTAGTGTATTAATCTTGCATACGTATGCTGCGCTGTATTTGCTTTCATTAGTACTGCAAATATTTCCAACCTCAAATCAAGCAATGCAAGCATTGCAAATAACTCTCTTAAATGGGGTTTAATTTTAGGAAAAAATATGAAAATTACTATTCTCGATAATGCGACTCTTGCTAAAACATCACTTGATTGTATTGCTCAATTAGGTGAGCTTACCGTTCATGAATTAACAAGTGCGGAGCAAGTTGTTGCTCATAGTAAAAATGCTGACGTTTTAATTACCAACAAAGCAGTTGTAAACCGTGAAACTATGAGCCAATTAAAATCACTAAAGCTAATTTGTGTTAGTGCCACTGGTACTAATAATGTAGATTTAGTAGCAGCTAAAGAGCTTGGTATTGCAGTAACTAACGTTGCCGGCTATTCAACCCCCTCTGTAGTACAACATACCTTTTCTTTAATCACTAATTTATTAGGTAATACACATCGCTACCAAGCGGACTGCCAACAAGGTGCATGGCAAAAAAGTGAAATGTTTTGCCGCCTAGATTATAGCTTTAACGATTTACAAGACAAAACATTCGCTATTATTGGTGGTGGAACACTTGGTAGCGCGGTTGCAACGGTTGCTAGCGCTTTTGGCGCAAATGTAATTACTGCCGAGCGCAAAGGGACACAGTGCCGTGAAGGTCGTATCCCTTTTGAACAAGCAATTAAAACCGCCGATATAATTAGTGTGCACTGCCCATTAACCGATGAAACTCGCGATCTAATTACACTCAATGAGCTTAAAATGATGAAGCCAAGTAGCATTATCATTAATACTGCACGTGGCGGCATTATTAACGAAGCAGACTTAGCAACCGCTCTTGAGCAAAACTTAATTGCAGGTGCCGGGGTTGATGTGCTGACTAAAGAGCCCGCTGAACTAACTAACCCACTGGCTAATTATAAAGGCAATAACTTACTGCTTACGCCACATATTGCTTGGGCAAGCACAGAGTCAATTGTACGTTTGGTAAATGAGGTAAGTTTAAATATTGTGGCGTTTACGCAGCAGCAATCACGTAATCGCTTAGTGTAATACCTTGCTGTAGTGCCCTGCTGTAATGCCCAGCTGTGTAGCTCTAAAAAGCGCTACACTTTTTAAAACGTGTTCATCCGAAAATTAACTATTAAACGCCAATAACGTTGGCGTTTACTTTACAAATAAAAGTTTAATTAGCGGGCAACAACTTGATTACGGCCACCCTCTTTCGCTGCATATAAACCTAAATCAGCTTCTTCTAAAAGTGCCTGCTCAGTTTCAATACTTGCGTTTTCAGTACTAGCTACACCAATACTAATAGTTACATGCTCAGCATTAAGCGATGCTTTATGCGCTATATTTAATGCATTAACAGCATTACGTAGCTTATTTGCAAAGCCTGTCGCTTCAGCTTTATCTACACCGGGTAAAACGGCTGCAAACTCTTCTCCGCCATAGCGTGCAATAAAGTCACTGCCACGCTCACATTGTGCCGCAAGTGCTTGAGCCACCGCTTTTAAGCAGTCATCGCCAGCTCGGTGCCCATAAGTATCGTTGTAACGCTTAAAGTGATCTATATCCATAAGTAGCACTGAAAGTGGTGTGTTGTTGCGCTTACTTTTACGCCATTCACGAGATAGGTTTTCGTCTAGGTTGCGTCTATTGGGTATTTCGGTTAGGCCATCAATCGAAGCTAACATTTCAAGCAAATCATTTTTTTGCTTAATAAGCAGTTGATTACGTACTCTTACGCGCACAATTGATGAACAAAATGGCTTAGTTATATAATCCATTGCACCTAGTTCTAAACCTTTAGACTCGTCATCATGGCTGCTATTTGCCGATATAAAAATAACCGGGATCATTTGCGTTGCTGAATCTTCTTTTAATTTAACCAGTACTTCGTAGCCATTCATTCCTGGCATAACAATATCGAGTATAATTAAATCAACTTGTGTTGTTTTTATAAAAGTAAGCGCTTCGTCACCACTTTTAACTAAAAACACCTCATGCTCATCGCTAAGTGTTTTTTCGAGTACAATTCGATTAAGAGCATCATCATCAACAATTAATACTTTAGCTTTTTTTGACATCCATTGCCCCTAAAACGTTTATAAAAACAACCACCTGTTCTAACTGCATAATAAGCTCTTTCGTTGTTATTTCAACAGCTTTATCGGTTGTTTTAAGATCTTTTTCAGTTTGCTGTGCGCATTGCGACAGCCGACTAAAGCCTAAATTACCCGCTACGCCTTTAATACTATGCGCTATACGAATTAAGTCATCTTTATTATTACTTATTTTGAGCTGCGCTAATTGAGTTTTGCACACACTAGCAAATTTACCGATCATAGTGTTAAGCAGTGTTTCGTTTAAACTAAACTGAGTTAAAGCAAATGAGTACTCAAAAAAGCTCGGCTTATAAGGTGCTAAATCGGTTATTGCACCTATAAGCACTTCTGCAACCACAGGTTTAGTTAAATGCTTATTCATGCCACACGCTAAAGAGCGTTCAATATCTGCAGGCTCACAATGAGCGGTTAGTGCAAAAATAGGTAATTGCTCTGCACTATACTGCTGCCTAATTAAAGTTGTTGCTTGGCAACCATCTAAATGAGGCATTTGCACATCCATTAAAATTAAGTCTGGCATTAAATTCGGTAATAATGCCATACCATCAATGGCACTAGTGGCTGTAACCACATTAATTTTTGCTTGGCGTAACACGCTGCTAATTATTTCTAAGTTTAATTGATTATCGTCAATCGCTAACACTAACAGACCCGACACACTTGGGTTTAATTTCGTTGTATTCGTTATTTTTAAAGCTGACTCTAAATTTAAATTAAACAATCGCTGTGCAAGCGCTGACGTTTTAATATGCTGTACAGTTAAACCCATGCTGATCGGCAAATTTAACCTTGGTTGATTACTTACAACAATAAGCGTAATTGCTTTTGCAAATAAAATATCTTTAATTACAGCTACCGCTAATAAAGCAGGTAAATCTGCTGCACCTATAATTAATTGCTTGGCTTTTAAATGCTCCCGAGGAGATTTTAATATTTGCTCTAAATTAGTATAAGTAAGCGTAGGGAATGCATTTATAACCTGAGTTAATTCGTGACTATGCGCTGATAAAATAACTAATGTATTATCAGGTAGCTGCTTACAAGCAGGTACAACATCTAATAAAACACTAAAGTAAAACTCACACCCTTCGCCTTTTTCACTATTTAGCGCTATTTCGCCACCCATTAACAGCACTGCCGACTTTACAATAGCCAGCCCTAAGCCCACGCCATGATGAGTTCGCGTAGATGACTCATCCCCTTGGGTAAAGGCATCGAATAAGCGCCTTTGATCGGCTTTATCTATGCCAACTCCGGTATCTATTACCTTAAAGCAAATATGTTGTTGCTCTGAGGTATCGCTTGGTAATAAATCCATTTTAAGGGTAATACTACCGGTTTTAGTAAATTTAACAGCATTAGTTAATAAGTTACCTAATACTTGCTGTAAGCGAATGCTGTCGCATATAAGGTTGGGGGCAATTAAGGGATCAATATCAATAATTAATTCAATCCCTTTGTTTTCACATAAAGGTGCCGTTAAACTTTCACAAATATCAACCAACTCAACAATGCTAAATGGCGCGAGTTTTAACTGCGCTGCCACACTTTCTACCCGTGCAAAATCCAGCATTCTGTTAAGCATTAACAACAAGCTGTGTGCTGCGTGCTTAGCTTGCGCGGTTTGTTCTAATTGTTTTGGCGTAAGTCCTTGCTCAATAAGCATATCAAGTAAACCAAATACCGCATTTAGCGGTGTGCGGATCTCATGACTTAAATTAGCAATAAATCGACTTTTTGCTAATGTGGCGCGCTCTGCATCATGTTTTGCTTTGGTTAATATACTTATATCTTGAATATGAATAACATAATACAGCGGCTCGGCATTTTCATTCCACACTAACGACACGCTCAGCTGTAACCAATCTGCCAGTTCACCGTGCGCTAAAGTTAAATGGTATACCCGTTTTTTATTATTTAGTAATTGCGCTAACGTTGCTTTAATTTCTTGCCATTGGGGGTTACTAAACACCCGATTTAAAGGCGCTCCCGCCAATAAATTTTGTTCAGAAGATAGCTCTCTAGCCGCTTTATTCGCTTGTAAAATAGTATGATCAAGCGAAAGTAACACCACTCCATTAGCCGCAAACTCTATCGCACTTCTAAATTTAGTTTCTGATTCTTTTAATGCATGTAGGGTTTGCTGTTGCTCGGTTATGTCGCGGCCAATCCCCATAACGCCTAACAGTTGTTGCTGTTCATTATAAAATGGCGCTATGGTTAATAAGTAAGAGCGTTCTGCGCTATCAATACGTTGTTGAATTTGCGTGCGATTGTGTAGTACTTGTTGCTCTAGCTTACTAATTTTTTTACTATCGCTGCTCTCATTTTCTATTAATTTACCAACTAGCTCAGCTTGCTTTTTACCAATAAATGTTTCAAAAGCTTTATTACAACCTAAAAATAAGCCATCAATACTTTTAAAATAAATAAAGTCAGGAACGTTATTAAGTACAGTATTAAGTAAAGCTAAATGACGCTCTTTGGCTTCGTAGCTGCTGGTTAGTTTTTCAGACTGTAGCTGCAATTTTTTATCTAAATCTTTATTAACGTTCTGTAGGGATTCGACCAGCTGAGTATTTTTAGCAAATATAGCTTTTACCTTTAAAAACCATGGCTGCCAATTTAAAGGAATTTTATAGTTTAACTGCTCGCCAGTTACAGTGTTGTTATGCTCTAGATAACGCATTAAAAAGGTCATCGGCTTGATAAAAATACGCTGGCTCAACCAAAAAAACACGCTAAACATAATGCTTAAAAACACGGTTAAAAATATAAATTCTATCGCTGTTTCGTAAATAATCGGCGCAGATAACTGCTCTATTGGCTCATGGTAGGCAGCATGTATAGGGTAGTTACCAATTGGCTGCATTAAAAACTGATTACCTTTAACTTCCTTAGTATTATTGTGCTCTATTAATACTGCCGGCCAATATTGATTTAACTTAACAGCTTTGTTTATCAACTTTTGTGAGCTGGCAATAACCTCATGATACTGATTCATAAATATATATTCGCCTTGCTGCGGCGATACTTTTTTTAGCCAATTAGAAATAGCTTGTAAGTCATAAATAAGAACTATGTAATCTTGGGAGTTAATATCTTGTTGTCGGCCAATGGCAAAGTAGGCTTTATTAGCAACTTTAATAATTTGGCTAGAGCTGAGTTGCTCGGTTAAAAGTGGTGGTTTAAATTTGCCTTTTAAAATATCAGTTAAAAAGGCACTTTGGCTACGATCTCGCCTGGCAACGTAAGCAAAACCTTGCTCATCAACATAAGCAACTGCACTTAATGACTGTATTAGCGCTAACGTGGTGTTAAATGAAGGGGCTAACATAACGACTTTTTGCCAGCGTAATAAGGCACTTTGCGATTGAGAAAATTCGCCAGCACCTACTATTTCGCCATTTAAATTACTTAAATAACGATAGTAATAGTCATCATACTGATTAACGTGCAATGGCATTGTGCTATCTGCTAAATGCGGCTTAGGTTGGTGATACAAATTAAACATAGCGGTAAATAAATTATTTACCCCAGCCATAGTATGTTCAATTTGCGCCGATACATTAGCAAAATCGCCATGGCGCTTTTCTATCGCACGTTCAACCTTAATATTGTAAAGGTGCAAACATAATAATAAAGCCACAAACAAAGGCACGGCCAAAGCCACAACTAAAGAGCGGTAATAATCTTTTAAGGGTAAAAACTTCAACTGTTTGCCTGTTTTATGGCTCAATAATCAGCTAATAGACTAGCGAGCCATAATGTTAAGCGCAAGTTATAAGTTTTCTTCAGCGAATGAAGCTAGGCGACTACGTACCACACCATTGAGGTTTATTGTTGCGCTACCTTCAAAGTTTTTAAAGCGCTCCACAATATAAGTTAAGCCCGAAGTAACCGGTGTTAAGTAGTTACTGTCTATTTGTGCCAAGTTACCGGTACAAATTAGCTTAGTACCTTCGCCGCAACGGGTAATAATGGTTTTTAATTGTGCCGCCGTTAAGTTTTGGCTTTCATCTAAAATAACTACTGCATTTTGAATACTGCGACCACGCATAAAATTTACCGACTTAAACTGAATATTGGCTTTTTCCATAATATAATTACGGCTTGAAATTGGATTTTCGTCGCCCTTATGTAATACCTCTAGGGTGTCGGTAATGGCCGCTAGCCATGGCGCCATTTTTTCTTCCTCAGTGCCGGGTAAAAAGCCAATTGACTCGGCTATTTCTGGCGTATTACGCGTTACTATTACTTTGTCGTAAATGCCTTTTTCGATCACCATTTCTAGTGCACTAGCAAGCGCCAATAAAGTTTTACCACACCCTGCAGGGCCGGTTAAAATAACCAGTTCTATGCTGGTATCTAATAAAGCATCGAGTGCCATACCTTGGTAAATATTTTTTGGTTTAATACCCCATGCACCTTGGTTCATTAATCGCTCATAACCTATATCTTTTAAGGTTATATGCTCCTCATCGTACGATTTAACTCGCGCTGCAAACTGATCCCCCTCATCAATTAAATACTCATTATAAAATACATCAGGGATTAAGTTTTTAGCCACATGATGCAAGGTCTCACGGCCATATTGCTCAGTATTACATTGGCCAACATGCTGCCAAAAGTCTCCGGCTATTTTTTTGTAGCCGCTGGTTAGTAAGCTAATGTCGTCTATAAGCTGATCGGTGCGGTAATCCTCAACATAATTAAGCCCTGCACCTTTGGCTTTTAAGCGCATGTTTATATCTTTAGTGACTAATATTACTTTGCTATTTGTGTGCTGCTTTTGTAAATGCACTGCACAGTTAATAATGCGATGATCGTTTTCATTGCCTGGCAGGCCAGAAATAGAGTCGGCAAATAAATGATCGTTTACAATAATTAAAGTGCCGTTTGATGCTGTTTTCGCTTTTTTATTGCTAGGAAGGGCTACGCCTTGGAGCATTTGCTCTGGTGTGGCATTTTTTAATATTTCATCTAAACCACGAATAGCCACGCGAGCATCACGGCTTACATCGTGTTTTCTATCTTTTATATGATCAAGCTCCTCTAACACTGTCATCGGAATAACTACATGGTGCTCTTGAAACGATAAATACGCGAGGGGTTCGTGAAGCAATACATTGGTATCTAGCACATACATTTTACTTTTAAGGTTCGAAGCATTTTCCATAGCACTTTCCTTACTTTTTATGATGAGTATGCTATACCAAACTAACTAAGTGCTTTTGAGTAGTGATGGCTCGTTAGTTACTTAGGTATAATTTTAGTTTAGTCTATTTGTCATAAAAGTCCGTTTTATTACAAACTCGATTTTGTTTTAATTAAACCTTAAAATCAAAGCAATCGACTGACTAAAATAGTGCATTATAAAAGTTAATTAAGTAGGTTTTGCTAAGGAAATATTTTTAATGCTGCTAACGCTCAAAGTAATAGCTGCAGAGCTATTTATTATCTTACTGTGTACTTATTTACCCAAAAAAGATCCAGATGTTAGCCGTTTTGTTAGGAATAATTCACACTTACCGAATTAATTAAAAGTGAGGCTAATAGCGCCTTGCAGTGGTGTTGTCTAACAGGTAACATAGCCGCCTTTTTCTTCATAGACGAGACATATATGAATTTTTCCTTAGGTCAGCGTTGGATCAGTGATACAGAGTCAGATTTAGGATTAGGCACAGTTGTTGCCATTGAGGGCCGTCAGGTCAGCATATTATTTCCTGCTAGTGGCGAAAGCCGCGTTTATTCTTGGGCAGAAGCACCCGTAACCCGTGTGTCATTTAATCCTGGCGATGTGATCAAAAGCGTTGAAGAGTGGGAATTAGAAGTTGAGTCTATTGAAGTGCAAGGCGAGCTACTTTGTTATCACGGTACTCGTGTTGATAATGGTGAAGCAGCCAAACTAAAAGAAACCTTTCTAGATCATTTTATTAAATTTAACAAACCTCAAGATCGTTTATTTGCCGGCCAAGTAGATCGTTTTGATCGTTACACGCTGCGCTACCAAACATGGTTACATAAATTTGAACGTGAACAGTCGCCTATAAAAGGCTTAATTGGTCAGCGTGCTAATCTTATTCCGCATCAGCTTTATATAGCCCAAGAAGTAGGTAAACGTTTTGCACCACGCGTACTTTTATCAGATGAAGTAGGCCTTGGTAAAACAATTGAAGCGGGAATGATTTTACATCAGCAAATTATTAGTGGCCGTGCCAGCCGTGTGCTTATTGTAGTACCCGAAAATTTGCAGCACCAATGGTTAGTAGAAATGCTGCGCCGCTTTAATTTACGTTTCTCTATTTTTGATGAAGATCGTTGCGATGAAGCGTTTGCCGACTCGCCAAATGTATTTGATACCGAACAACTGGTACTTACCAGCCTAGAGTTTTTAACCAAGAAAAAACGTTGGTTCGAACAAGCAACTTTAGCTGACTGGGATTTACTAGTAATAGATGAAGCGCATCATTTAAGTATTAATAATGGCAAGCCAAGCTCAGAGTATCAACGTATGGCCGAGCTTAGCCAAGATATTCCGGGCCTTATTTTACTTACCGCCACGCCAGATCAACTTGGTCATAGCAGCCACTTTGCTCGCCTACAGCTACTCGATCCAGACAGGTTTTACGACTACGACGTATTTAAAGAAGAGGAAGCAAATTACAAAGACGTTGCCGAAGCTGCTAATCAATTACTCCAAGAGCAAGGCCTAGACGAGAGCGCTAAAGCGACTTTAATTGAGCTATTAAAAGAAACCGACATTACCGATATTCTGGCAAAAGCACAGCAAGGTGATTTACCCGCGCGTAAAGAAATACTTAACATGTTACTGGATCGCCACGGCACCGGCCGCATCTTATTTAGAAATAGCCGCAGCGGCATTGACGGCTACCCTAGCCGTATATTACACGCCTACCCTATGCCATTGCCAAAGCAATATAAAACAGCAATGACAGTACTGGGCAATATGAGCGGCATTCAAAATCCCGAACTTAGTGCACAGCGCGCACTATTCCCAGAAAAAATATTTCAAGAGTTTGAAGGCGAAAGCGCCAGCTGGGGAGCATTTGATCCTCGCGTAGATTGGCTAATCGACACTCTTAAAACCCTTAAGCGTGAAAAAGTACTGCTAATATGTGCTAAAGCCGAAACAGCTATCAGCCTTGAGCAAATACTACGTGAACGCGAAGCAATTAAAGCCTCAGTGTTTCACGAAGGTATGTCGATTATTGAGCGTGACCGCGCCGCTGCATTTTTTGCAGACGAGTACGACAACGCGCAAATACTGCTGTGTTCTGAAATTGGCTCTGAAGGGCGTAACTTTCAGTTTTCACATCATTTAGTGTTATTTGATTTACCACTAAACCCAGATTTACTAGAGCAACGTATTGGCCGACTAGACCGCATTGGACAAACTCAAGATGTGAACATTCACGTGCCATATTTTGAAAACACCGCCCAAGAAGTATTACTACGTTGGTACAACGAAGGCCTAGACGCATTCGAATCTACCTCGTCAACGGGACAAATGTTGTATAAAGAATTCCGTGATGACCTACTTGATTACATTGCAGCGCATAACTGCGACGAAGACGAGTTAGATCCATTACTTGAGCAAGTAGCACAAAAAAATGCGGTACTGCGCAAACAAATGGAAAGCGGACGCGACCGTTTACTTGAGCTGCATTCATCGGGCCAAGGCGCAGCCGACTCTTTGGTAGCTGATATTGAAAAACTAGACAATCAGTTTGAACTGCCTAGTTACATGATTAACGTATTTGACACCTTTGGCGTAAGCCAAGAAGATAAAGGCGAAAATACCATTATCTTAAAGCCAACCGAGCATATGTTAAACGCCTCGTTTCCGGCATTAAGAGAAGATGGCATGACAGTTACATTTGACCGCGATACCGCGCTTTCGCAAGAAGACGTGCACTTTATTAGTTGGGATCATCCTATGGTGCAAGGCACCCTAGATATGATTTGTGACGACGATTTTGGTAGCGCATCGGTTGCTTTACTTAAAAACAAAAAACTACCACCAGGCACCTTTTTTGTTGAGCTTATTTTTGTAGCCGAAGCTATGGCACCAAAAGTATTACAAGTAGGACGCTTTTTACCACCTACGCCAATTCGTATTTTACTCGATAAAGCAGGTAATAACTTAGGTGAAAACGTCGCGTTTGACGGCTTTAATCAGCAGCTTTCTGCCGTTGGTCGCCAAACAGCCAGTAAACTAGCTGGCGCATTGCAAAGTGCTATTCACCCAATGATCAGCACCGCAAAAGACATGGCACAAGAAAAGCTTGAAGTTATTCGTGCTGCGTCACTGGCTAAAATGCAAACATCACTAAGTGAAGAGCAGCAACGATTAGTTGCTCTTAAGCAAATTAACCCTAATATTCGCCAAGAAGAAATTACCTTCTACGATAAGCAACGCACAGATTTGACTACCTACATTGAAAAAACCCAGTTAAAACTAGATGCGATACGCTTGATTGTGGTTTCGCACTAACGCTTTGGCGATAAGCTGACAGCCGTTAGTAAAAAATTGCTAATGTGCGAATGAAGAAAGCGCGGTATTTATATCGCGTTTTTTTTCAGCTCGATAAGTAAAAACGTATCAGTTACACTGATTTTGCTATAAAACGCTTATCTAAATTAATATTTTAATATACTGAGTAATCAGAGGCCGTGATGATGAATAAGGATATAAATAAGAAAGAAAAATTTCAAATATTGGTTATTGTTTCTATGTTTATAGTTATTAGCATTGTAATTTTTCAGTTTTCTCAAGACTTCCCTTATTGGTCAAACCATATCAATGCTTGGACAAGTACAGCCAATATATTTAATGGTTTAATTTCTCCTATACTCTTATTTTTTAGCGTTATATTAATATGGTTAACTTGGCGAACTAGTGAAGAAGTATTACAAACTCAAAAAAATGAACTAAAAACTGCACGACTTGAGCATCAGCTTATTAGGTTTGGCCGACACGCAAAACAACTCCACACACAAATTAAAACAATAGATTTATTGCCTGAAAAAACGGCTGTGAGAGGTGAAATAATTAAATATACAGATAAAGATTCTGACTTTAAAAAGTTATGGCTTAAACATCTAAGTTGCACTGACAAAGAGCTTGGTAGTAAATTAGCTGAGTACTTTGTAAATACGCCGCTTTTTATTTATAAGTGTATCGAAGTTTACAACAGGCTTCGTAGAGGCAATGAAAAACCTATAGATGTAAAAAAATTAATTGCTGAATCTAATAACATTGATGAAAGTGTATGTGAATTAATAGGTGAAGCGCTTAGTAGTACATTACAGAATAAAAATGAATTTAAAGACTTTATAAGGCTAATGAAACAAAATATTGATTTGACGGAAAGCGATGATAGCTATTTTCGAGATGAATATATTGCTGAACTCACCTTAAATTTTGATAAAAAACTTATAAAAGAATTGCTTCAATATGATTTAACTCTTTCTCAAGATTTTAAAGTTAATCTGAACAAATATTTATAAATCACAACCACTCTTCTATATCTTGCCCACCCAAAACAGCCATTATTTCAACATCAGTTTCATAAACTCTGTAATGAATACTATCTGAGCCACAAACGGCACGTCGATAACCTTTACGAATATGAGCAACTGATTGGTAGGGATAAGGATTTGCAGCTAGCTTTTCAAACAGAGTAAAAAAAGCATAAAAATAAGTATCTGCTTGCTGCTGTGAATACTCCTTACAGCCATACTGATAAATACGACGTAAGTCTTCTTTAGCATCATTTGAGAGTTTAAACTTTCGCATTACTTAACATTTAGTTTAAATTCAGTCAGGACTTCATCAGCAGATTGATTAGTAAAGCCACTTTTTTCAGATTTAAGCAGTTTACTATTGATAGCTTCAGCCCTTCTTGCACGTCGAATTAAGTCATTCACTAATTCGCTTTTATTCGCGTAATCACCTACATTTTCAATGTGATTACGCAGCCATAAATCATTTTTCGCAGTGAGCGAAATGCTTTGCCTTGCCATAATATATACCTCAAAAAATCATACTGGTGTAATTTTACACCAGTATGAAAAACACGCAATTAAACTTTAATCTTTTTCCTTGAGCCTTAGTGCCCGCTCCACTAAAATGGCGCCCTTGTAAATCACTGAGGTCGGCCGTGTTAATTAACTACAATCCCCCAACAGATCCGTATTTAACTATTCTGTATCAGGATGAGGACTTACTCATCGTTAATAAGCCTAGCGAGTTGTTAACCGTGCCAGGTAAAGACCCTAAACATGCCGATTGCTTAATAAGCCGTGTTAACCGAGTTTTTCCTACTGCTAAAATAGTGCACCGTTTAGATATGGCAACGTCGGGCATACTTTGCTTGGCAATGAATAAAGCCGCACACCGCCATGTAAGTATGCAGTTTCAAGAGCGCGAAACCGCCAAGCGCTATATTGCCCGGATATATGGGCAACTTGAGGCGCAAACCGGCTCGGTTGATTTACCGCTTATTTGCGATTGGCCTAATCGCCCCAAGCAAATGGTTGATCACGAAAACGGTAAGCCGTCGCTTACGCACTTTAAAATACTTGAACGTGAACCACATGCAACCCGTGTAGAACTAACCCCTATTACAGGGCGCTCGCACCAGTTGCGTGTACATATGCTAAGCCTAGGCCATCCTATTTTAGGTGATAGGCTTTACGCGCACAAAGAGGCACTCGCTGCGGCGCCGCGCTTGCAATTACACGCACAAATGCTCAGCTTAAAACATCCAACTACTGAGCAAATACTTACATTTGAAGCTGACCCTGATTTTTAGCGCTAACAATTAATATTAAAGTTTAGCCTGTTACGCTAAACTTTTTTGCTGCTGCGCCGATATCTAAGTAATATTTTTTATTTGAGTTGGTTATGGTATTGGCGCAGTATTTAAAGGTAATTAAACTAAACGTACTGCTAAGCTGTGCGCTAATTTTAACTGTGCAAGTAACTGCAGCAGAGCATATTGCCCCACCCTCGTATGCAAGTATTGAAAATAATGATATTCAACACTTACTTCCCAATGATGAAATAAAGCCTATATTAGCTGGCGATACTGAATTTTTAACTTTATACAGCGAGTATATGAGTGCTGATTTTAGAGGCACTGTACTGCTTATACCTGATTGGCAATCAAGCGCGACCAATAATGCCGGAATGAGCTTTTTACGCAAAGAACTAAATAATTTAGGCTACACTACCTACGCAATGACAGTACCTGATATTAACTGGCAGGCGAGTGAAGTAGCCACTGCTGCAACTAACGAAAACACTGCAACTGAAAGCACCTCAGCTGAAAATATTCTTGCCCAAAGCTCTGACAATGCAAATACAGCTAATCAAAGCACTGATAATGAAAGTGCTGCTGTTGAAAGTGCTGCAGTTGAAAGTGCTACTATTGAGGATACTGGTGTAAACAAAAGTGCTGAGCCACACCATGTTAATGCCATTGAAAAAGTGAGTGACGCGGTACTCGATAACTATAAAGTAAATTTAATCGCCCGCTATGAAGCACTGTATAATACAGCAATGGCAGAGCCGAATAATATTGTAGTAATTGCCCAGGGGATCAGTGCTGGCGTGCTACTTGAACATTATGCGCAATTTCCCGACTCAAGACTTAATGCATTTATAAGTTTAAGCAGTTATTTACCTAACAGTAAGCGTAATCAAGACTTAAGCCAAACTTCGTCTTTAATTGCCCCACCATTACTGGATATTTACTACGCTAACGATAACAACGAGATTTTAATGAACCTTAAAAATCGTCAGCGCTGGGTTAACCGCAACGCAAAATTTGATTATCGCCAACGCCAGTTATTTGGTTTGCGCAATCAGCCCGATCAACATGCACGCCTAAGTAAAGAAATAGACGGCTTTTTACGCCGACTTTTTTAAATACTCGTAAGCAGCTTGAATATCTTGGCTTTTTTTGACCGCTAATTCCATCATATGTTTTGGTAAACCTTGCGATACCAATTTATCAGGGTGATGCTGCGCCATCAGTTTTCGATACGCGAGCTTTATTTCTCGCGCTGTTGCCGAGTCATTAAGCCCTAATAATGCCAACGCTTGTGCGCGGTTTATATTATTATTAGGTGGAACATGATGGCCTGAACCTTCACGGTAACTGCTACTTTGCCCTTGTTGCTGTTGTTTATAACGCTGTTGCTGCTGCCTAAAGCTAAACTCTGCTTGGTAACGCTTTAATACAAAAGCAAAGTGCGCTCTAGATACGCCTAACTGTTTACTCACTTCTTGTAAAAGTAGTTTTTCTTGCTCAGCGAGTACACCATCTGAAAATGCCATTTGAATTTGAATTTCTAAAAATAGCTGTAATAAATCATAACGCTTAGCAAAACGTTCTTTAAAGTCTTGTACTGTTTCTTTTAATGAAAAATCATTTTCTTTACCCGACTGAAATGCATGTTGTGCTTCGCGGCGCTCTTCGCCTTGTAGGCCCATTTCGTCCATAAATAACGTTGCAGCTTTAATATGTACTTCGCTAATGCGCCCATTTGATTTAGCAATATGCCCCATAACTGCAAAACAGCTAGAAAAAAACAGCGCTTGACGCTCGTTGACGTCGTCACCTTTAAATAAGTTTGAAAAGCCACCGGCTTTATCAAAATCTTTTTTTAAGCTTTTATCAAACATATGGCCAAGATATAGGCCAAAAATAGCACCAAATATTTTGCCAAACATAAAACCGAAAATAAACCCGAGTATTTTTCCCCACATCTAAATTATTACCTCTATTAAATTTGTCGTTGATTAAGTGCTGATAATCGCTCAGGAGTACCTACATCATCCCATTGGCCTATGTAGAGTTCGGTAGAGACTAAATGTTCAGTTAATTTTTTAGCTAAAATAGGCCCAAGCGGACGAACACCTTGCTCAAAATCGTTAAAAAAATCGGCTTGATATCGGCCAATTCCAGAAAATGTATATTTTTGACTATCACTCGACAAATGACTGAGTGCAAAATCACCGTTAGGATTATGCGGTGGGTTTTCTATCAGCACTATGTGCGCCTCACCCGCTTGTAAATGCAGTTGAGTTAACGCGCTTACGTCGTAATCGGTATATATGTCGCCATTTATAACAATAAAGGTATCGCCTAATAGGGGCAGCGCAGCAATAATGCCACCGGCCGTTTCAAGGCCACCTGCCACTTCTTGGCTATAGCGTATATTTACGCCCCACTTGCTGCCATTGGCAAAATAATCTTTAATTTTATCACCTTGCCACGCAAGGTTTATTACTATTTCGGTAATACCCGCCGCTTTAAGATTTACAATATGATGCTCAATTAATGGCTTACCTGCTACTGCCAACATAGGTTTAGGCATATTTTGCGTTAGTGGCATCATACGTTGTCCGCGCCCGGCCGCTAAAATCATCGCCTTCATGTGCGCTCCTTTGCCAAGCGCTCAACCACTTTAGGAGCAATGGTATTTTGTATAAATAAGCCAAGGGCCTGTAGCTCTGAATAATTAGCAGCTACCTCTACAATGTATGCAAGTGTAGGAAGTATATTAGCCAAATAACCTTTTTTACCATCACGTAAATACAAACGACAAAAAATACCTGCCGCTTTTAAATGGCGCTGTAAACCGGTTAAATCAAACCAATATTTAAATTCATTAAAGGTAACATTAGCAATTAAACCTTGGCGATTAAATTCATCGTACCCGTATTTAACTAAATGAGTTAATTCGCTCTCTGGCAGTTTAAAATAGCAATCGCGTAACAAAGATACCAAGTCGTAACATAACGGCCCGCGTACAGCATCTTGATAATCTATGATCGCCCATTGCTGGTTGCAGCGCATAATATTACGACTATGGTAATCGCGGTGCATGGTAACGCTAGGCTGAGCAAGCATGGTATTACTAAGCAGATCACAGCTTGTTTGCCACAGCATTTGTTGCTCTGCTGTTAGTTCACAATCAATGAAGTCATGCATTAACCACTGGCTGAATATGCCAAGCTCAACAGCTATAAACTTTTTATCATAAGCTTGCATAGCAGCGGCTGCAGGTGTTTTTGCCCACTGTACGCTCAGCTTAATTAATTGCTGGTAATACTCGGTGCGGTGCTCATCATCAAGCATGTCTGCTAGGTGCGTGCTGCCTAAGTCACTTAAAATAAAAAAACCTTGCTGCTCGTCACTGGCAATAATAGCGGGCAATAAAAATCCTTGCTGCGTAAATACGCTATTAAGCGAGATATACGGCGCATTATTTACTTTAAGCGGATCGGAATCCATCACTATAAAGCTGTTATTAGCACAATTTAAGCGATAATAACGACGAAAACTCGCATCGGCAGTAATTGCCGCTAACGTGCATTGTTGCTCACTAAAGTGAGTATTTATAAAGAGTTGTAAGCGTTCAAAACGTGTCATTTTATAAGCTATCTATTTTTCACTAATTACTTTGCCATTGTTTTCCTTTATTATGTCTACTTGAAATTAATCACAGCGTATAAAGGTCGATAAATGAGCAAAACCTGGGGCATATTGATGCTAAGCGTACTGAGCGCACCATCGCTTGCCGAAACTGAACTGACACACAAGTTTTGTGGCACTTCAATGCAAACCAGAGCTTGGCAACCGCTTCCTGGCTTAAAGCTAGGTATGGTTGATATTCGCGCTAACGACGTAGAGCTTTTAGGCACACAAAGCGCTGAATTTACTGGTAATGTTGATATTAACACCGTTAATATGAGTTTGTCCGCACAAACTGCACTAATCGATAAACAGCGCGGTTTACTCAATGCTACTGGGCCAATTACTTATCGCGACAAAATAAGCGAAGTTAACAGCACTGGCCTCAACGCCGATTTAAATAATTCAGCAATCAGCTTACTTGGTGCACAATATAGCCTAACACAACAGCTAGGCAAAGGTGGCGCTGAAAAACTCACCGTTGATGAGTCTGGCTTAATGCTAATGAATGCAAGCTTTACTGCTTGCCCTGGCGAAGTACCTGTGTGGGCCATTGAAGCCGACGAAATTAACCTTTCTCGCGAAGAAGGCTGGGGCGAAACCTATAATGCGGTTTTACGCATCCTAGATACGCCGGTTTTATATTTACCTTATTTTACCTTTCCGCTTGATGAGCGCCGTAAATCTGGGTTACTTACGCCTAGTTTTTCAAGCTCAGATCGCTATGGTTTAGAAACTATTACGCCTTACTACTGGAATATCGCTCCCAATTTAGATGCCACCATTACCCCGCGTTATATGTCGCGTAAAGGTTTACAACTGCAAACTGAATTTAGATATTTAACCCAAGAGCATGAAGGCTTAGTGGGTATTGAATATTTAAATAAAGATGATTCAGACCCCGATCTTGGCGATCGTTATATGTTTCATTGGCAACAAAAAAGCTATTTAGGTGAAAACTGGCGCGCTAATGTTGATATAACAAACGTGAGTGACGACAACTACTTAACTGATTTAGACTCTAATTATGCCAGTAAAACCGATACTCAATTGTACAGAACAGGCTCGCTTACTCATATGGGCGACACTTGGCGTACCGATATTACAGTACAAAACTTTGAAGTACTGGGCGATCACTTAGAGTCTTATACCGCTTTGCCACAAATTAGTTTTACCCAAACCGCACCTTGGCAATACGACAACTTTGATTTTAGTGTATCGGGAGAAGTTAGCCACTTTACTAATAGCTCAGCTATTATTGATCAAGCTACTCGAATACATATTGAGCCAAAAGCTCGCTTTGATTATAAAGAACATGCATGGTCGTTTTTATCAGAAGTAAGCATATTACAAACAAACTACAAACAGCATGGTGATTTAGAAGGTACTCAATACAGCGAAAGCGTATCGCGTACACTGCCAAAAGTACGTTTGTATACACAACTTAATTTTGAGCGCGAAACCTCCTACTTTATTGATGACGGTATTCAAACTTTAGAGCCACAGCTACAATATTTATATACCCCTAATGAAGATCAATCTGATATTGGCTTATTTGATACTGCCAAACTACAAGATGATTTTTTTGGTTTATTTAGAGACACACGCTTTTCAGGTGTT
Organism: Pseudoalteromonas sp. 20-MNA-CIBAN-0454; assembly: GCF_040308685.1. Taxonomy (NCBI): domain Bacteria; kingdom Pseudomonadati; phylum Pseudomonadota; class Gammaproteobacteria; order Alteromonadales; family Pseudoalteromonadaceae; genus Pseudoalteromonas; species Pseudoalteromonas sp. 20-MNA-CIBAN-0454. The sequence goes on from NZ_JBEOOB010000002.1 coordinate 48,373, forward strand.
GATAGAATAGCTGCTGCTAACCAATTTACCTTAGGTGCAACGACTCGGTTATTTGACAAAAAACACCAAGAAGTATTTAATTTTAGCGCCGGACAAATATTTTATTTAAGCGATTCAGCCAAACCTACAGAGCAAGGATTAAACTCAGACACCAACTACAATGCCTTGTTTGCAGCACAAACCATGGTACATTGGCATCGTCGCTGGTATTTATCTGCGGGTATTCAGTATGATACTGACGGTAAACAAATTATTCAGTCTAACGTAACGCTCGACTATAAAGGCGACGATAATGAGCTAGTTCAATTGAACCATCGGTATTCAGATGATGTCTCAGGTAATGCAATTGAACAAACAGGCTTATTTACAAGCATTCCAGTGAGCGACGAATGGCAGTTTATTGCAAGCTATCACCGCGACCTTGAAAATAACCGCAGTATCGAAGTGTTAAGCGGACTACAGTATGAATCGTGCTGTTGGGCATTTCAAATTACTGGCCATCGCCAAATTGTTACCGACTTAAATCAGTCTATAGGGCAACAACAGGCGACTTTTGATTCAAGCATTCGTTTGAATTTTGTTTTAAAAGGGTTAGGTAGTAAAAGCCGTTATGATGCTAAAAAATTATTACAACAAGGTATTTTTGGTTATCGTAGACCGTATTTTCTTAATGACTAGGACACTATTTTTAAAGTTAAAGTAGTATTAATTAACGCTAAAAATTGAGTATTCCCTAGGATCACAACAGTACTATTAGCAAGAGTAGTAAAAAGAATATGAATTTAAAAAAATTATTAACATCAGCAGTTTTAAGTATTAGTTTATGCCAAAGCGCATTTGCAGCTCCGGTTGAAATCGACAAAGTTATTGGCATAGTCAACCAAGGAGTTATTTTAAAAAGTGAAGTGGACACCATAGTTAACCGTGTTAAAAAGCAAGCTGAAGAACAGAGTCAGGAGCTTCCTAAAGACGAAACATTACGTGTCCAGGCCGTAGAGCGATTAGTTAACCAAACACTCATGATGCAAATGGCTGAGCGTATGGGGTTAGAGATTTCAGACAGCCAACTAGATCAAACACTTGCAAGTATGGCTAAAGAGCAAGGCGGTAGCATTGCAGATTTACGTCGTACTATTGAGGGCTCGGGAGAAAGCTTTCAAGCATACCGTGAAGAAATTCGTAAAGAGATCACTACGCAACAAGTTATGCGCGCCAATGTTGATCGCCGTGTTTATGTAAGCGAGCAAGAAGTAGATAACTTACTAAAAATTATGGAAAGCCAAGGTCAAAACGCAGAAGAGTATGACATTGGCCATATTTTAATTGATATTCCTAGTGATGCTAGCGCCGATGAAATTGCGTCAGCTAAAACGCGCGCAGACAAAGTAATTGAATTACTTAATGACGAGCAAGAATTTAAACGCATTGCTATTTCATCATCAAGCGGCTCTCAAGCACTTGAAGGTGGACAACTAGGTTGGATGGGCATTAACGAAATGCCGTCGTTATTTGCTGAAGCCGTAAAAGGTAAAAAGCAAGGCGCTATTATTGGTCCGCTGCGCTCTGGTGCTGGTTTTCATATTATAAAAGTCCAAGATGTTCGTGGTCGTCAAGTTGTAGAAACAACTGAAACTCGCTCACGTCATATTTTAATCAAGCCATCTATTATTTTAAGTGAAGAAAAAGCACGTAGTATGCTTGCCGGTTTTGTAAAAGACTTACGCGCTGATAAAGCCGACTTTGCAAAACTTGCTAAAGAATACTCAGAAGATCCAGGCTCAGCCCTTAAAGGTGGTGAGTACGATTGGGCCGATCCAACTAGCTATGTTCCTGCCTTTAGAGATACTTTATTATCACTTAAGCAAAATGAAATTAGCGAACCATTTAGAAGCCAATTCGGTTGGCATATTGTGCAGTTACTCGATACCCGTGTAGCTGATAAAACCGAGCAAGCTAAACGCAACCGCGCCCATGGCATGCTATTTAATCGTAAATTTAAAGAAGAAAGCTTTAACTGGCAGCAAGAAATGCGCGAACAAGCCCATGTTGAAATTTTCCCAATAGACGAATAACTATGACATTACGTATCGCAATTACCCCTGGTGAGCCTGCGGGCATTGGTCCAGATTTACTGTTAAAACTTGCCCAACAAACTTGGGACGCACAGCTTGTTGCCATTGCCGACGCAAATATGCTTAAGCAACGTGCTAAACATTTAGGCTTAAGTATAAAGCTAATAGAGTTTGACCAGCATGCTGCAGCAACGCCTGCACCAGCAGGAAGCCTTTACCTACATCAAGTAGATGTAGCTGAGCCTGTAGAGCTAGGTGTGCTTAACGATGCTAATGGCCAATACGTATTAGACACTTTGCGTATTGCCAGTGAAAAAAACATGGATGGCACTTTTGCAGCAGTTGTTACCGGCCCTGTACATAAAGGTATTATTAATAAAGCCGGTATTTCGTTTAGTGGCCACACCGAGTATTTTGCACAACAGTCGAATACCGCAGATGTAGTAATGATGCTTGCTACGCAAGGCCTAAGAGTAGCGCTGGTAACGACGCATATTCCGCTTGCCTATGTATCGCGTGCTATTACAGAGGATCGGCTAATCAAAGTAGCGAGTATTTTAAACCACGACTTACAAACTAAGTTTGGTATAGAAAAGCCGCGTATTTTAGTCTGTGGTTTAAATCCTCATGCTGGTGAAGATGGCCATTTAGGCCGTGAAGAAATAGATACCATTATTCCAACACTTGAAATACTTAACAACCAAGGTATGAACCTGATTGGTCCACTCCCTGCCGACACTTTATTTCAAGATAAATACCTAAATGAAGCCGATGCCGTATTAGCTATGTATCACGATCAGGGGCTACCTGTGCTAAAATACAAGGGATTTGGTAACTCGGTAAATATTACCTTAGGTTTACCATTTATCCGCACCTCAGTAGATCATGGTACTGCTCTGGATTTGGCAGGCAAAGGTACTGCTGATGTTGGCAGTTTTGAATTAGCGATCCGCGAAGCAATTAAGCTCGCCCAAGAAAAAGCACAAAATCAATGACCGATAAAGTACATTTAGGACACCGCGCCCGTAAACGTTTTGGACAAAACTTTTTATTTGATGACATGATCATCGGTAAAATAGTGAGCGCAATCGATCCTAAACCAGAAGATAACCTAGTAGAGATTGGTCCAGGCCTTGGCGCAATTACTGAACCGGTAGCCGAATTAAGCGGCCATTTAACGGTTGTAGAATTAGATAAAGATTTGGCACAGCGTTTAATTGAACACCCATTTTTGGGACCTAAATTAACCGTAAACCAAGGCGATGCAATGACCTTTGATTTTGCAAGCTTGGTGAGAGATGACAAAAAACTAAAAGTGTTTGGTAACTTACCGTATAACATTTCGACTCCGTTATTATTTCATCTTTTTGAATTTGCAGACAATATTGAGCACATGCACTTTATGCTGCAAAAAGAAGTAGTAAAACGCATGGTTGCAGGCCCGGGGAGCAAAACCTTTGGTCGTTTAAGCGTAATGACTCAGTACTACTGTAATGCAATGCCGGTTATAGAAGTACCGCCTGAGTGCTTTAAACCTGCGCCTAAAGTTGATTCGGCGGTTATTCGCTTAATCCCTAAAAAGCCTGAACAACGCACTGCAAAAAGCGTGAAAATTTTAAATAACGTTTGCCTAGAAGCCTTTAACCAGCGTCGTAAAACACTACGCAATAGTTTAAGCAACTTACTAACTGCAGATGAGCTAACCAGCATTGGCATAGATGTTACTTTGCGTGCTGAGCGCTTATCGTTACAACAATTTATTGACATAGCAAATTGGATTTATGACAACAAGCAGTAATATTGGATCGCCTGTAAAGGTATCTGTTGAAACATTTTATGTAGAAGAGCAGTCGCAACCTGAACTAGAAAAGTTTGTATTTGCTTATTCTGTAACCATTAAAAACCACAGTTTGTGTAGCGCTAAATTACTGAGCCGTTATTGGTTAATTACCGATGCAAATGGCAAAGAAATTGAAGTGCAAGGCGAAGGTGTGGTCGGCGAAAATCCGGTTATAGCACCCGGCGAAAGTTATAAATATACCAGTGGGGCAATACTAGATACCCCTGTAGGTACTATGCAAGGGCATTATACGTTACGTAACGAGTTTGGCACTGAGTTTAAAGCGCCTATTAACGTGTTTCGTTTAGCCTGCCCTAACATACTGCACTAGTACACTATAAGCATGGCTGACTACGCAATAGGTGATTTGCAAGGCTGCTTTAACGAGTTTAACGCGTTACTCCAACGCGTTAACTTTAATCCAAGTAAAGATCATCTCTACTTGGTGGGCGATATAGTCGCTCGAGGCCCTGACTCACTAGCCTGTTTAGAGTACTTATACAAACACCAAAATAGCATTACAGTTACGCTAGGCAATCATGACTTACACCTGATTGCCTGCTATCTACTTAATAAACCACCCAACCCTAATGATAAATTAGCAGCTGTATTCAATAGCACTAAACTCCCCCACTATATTGCATTTTTACAAACTCAGCCTTTGGCACTTTACCTTAAGCAGTACAATAGCTTTATATCCCATGCTGGGCTCAACCCTGACTGGTCGATAGCACAAGCCTTACAACATGCTCAGTTTGCTCAGCATTGTTACAGCTCGCCTAAAGCGCATGACTTTTTTGCAAACATGTACCAACCTCACCCCATTAATAACCCTAATGAACTTAATAACTACGAAAAGTTTAGATACACAGTTAACTACTTTACCCGTATGCGATTTTTAACTGCCGATAACCAACTCGACTTAAGTGCAAAAGGGGAAGTAACAAGTGGCAATAACTTAACCCCTTGGTTTATGCATCCAGCAATAACAACGGCTAAACAAACGCTTATTTTTGGCCACTGGGCAGCATTAAATGGTAAAACACCTCATAATCATTTATTAGCCTTAGACACCGGATGTGTTTGGGGAGGTGCCATGACCTTAATAGAATTAAAAAGCAAACAAAAAACTGTAGAAAAATCACAACTTTCGTCTAAATAAACTGAAATAAAGTAATACATCTGTTAAGTTTAATGTCGCATGTTGAAACTTTGTAACTACAACCTGTTCACATTAAGTTGGCATTATATTTAGTAGCAAAAATAGCACTCCTATAATTAGAGCTACGCATGGCCATTGCTTAATTAAAAATAATCAACACAGATTAAACAATTAAAATTAACTTTAATTACTTAACTTATTGCAATACAAGCCGATAAGTTTTAACTGATATACTTTAGAATGGAAATCCGTATGAATTTAACAGTGAGCCAGCGTATTTGGGGTGGATTTATTTTCATCACTCTACTGCTTTTAATAATTGGCGGTAACTCTTTAATAAAAATAGCAAATATTGATCGCTCCACCCAAAAAGTAAATCAGTTGTCGCTGCCCGCTTTAAATAAAAGCGCTGAATTACAAGCCGAGTTTATTTTAATGAGCAAAGCTGCTCAAGCTAGTTTTTATACCTCTTCTGCAGAGCAACTAGAACCAATAAAAAACCAAGTGCTCGAACAAAAGCAGTTATTCAATACGCTGCATAGTGAATTACAAGAAGTGGTTAAAAACGATCCACTATTGAGTAAAAGTAGCCAACAAGTTGAAACAACCTATTTAAGTTTTTTAAGCACGGTAGAGGGCTTACTTGCCGACAAAGCTAAACAGCTAGCACTGAATAAAATGTTAAAAGCGCAACTAGAAAGCATAGAGCTTGCCGCCGAAGATGCAAACTCAATTGTACTCGATATTATTGATATAAACGGCTTAGAGCAAAGTAACCCACGCGCTTACCAGGCTGCTAATAATCTTGAAAACAATTTTATGTCTGTAGTAAGCAACAGTACCGACATGCTAACGGTTAAAACGCTTAATACCTTAGATATTGTAAAAAATGAGCAAGTATACTACTTCGAAGAAGTGACCCGCACCGTAGCGCTAATTAAACCAGCCATAGAGCAAAGCCATAGTGGTTTATACAATAGTCTAAAAGAATACGTAGACACGCTAGAGAGCAACATTGTAGGTAACAATAGCCTTGCTGCGAATAAAAAACGCTTAATCGATGCAATTAGCCTTACTGAACGTGAACTTGCAGAGTCTGAGCAAGCAACTAAAACAGCGCTAAATCAAATTGACGTACTTGTAAAACAAGCCAGCGATGTTGCTTTTTCATTGCAAAAAGGGGTGCGCAGCGACGTAGATTCTGCAAACTTGTGGACTTGGATAGGCATGATAATAGCCACCATAATTGCAATTATCGTGGCAGTCGTTACAGTTAATCGTATTACTAAACCACTGGCTGAAGTTAACCGCATTTTAGATATTGTAGCAAGTGGCGATATGACACAGCGCTTAGATGACAGTGCCAAAGATGAGTTTGGTGAGCTATCTAAAAGCTGTAACACCTTAATTGATAGCCTTCGCAGTTTAATTAAAGGCATTATTTCACGCTCAACTCAGCTTGCAGCTGCATCAGAGCAAACCTCAACAATTACTGGCGAATCAAGTAAAGCAATTCGTAATCAGCAAGCACAAGTTGAACAGGCAGCTACAGCAACAACAGAAATGAGTAGTACATCACAAACGGTAAGTAATAGCGCTCAACAGGCGTTACATGAGATTAAAAATGCCGATAAAGAAGCCGAGCGCGTTAAAGACATTTCAAATCAAAATAAAGCCACTATTGAGCAACTAGCTTACGAAGTTGATGAAGCGTCGAATGTTATTAATAAGCTCCACAAAGACAGCGCATCGATTGGCAGTATATTAGATGTGATTCGCGGTATTGCTGATCAAACAAACTTATTGGCATTAAATGCCGCGATTGAAGCAGCGCGTGCAGGTGAGTATGGCCGAGGCTTTGCTGTAGTAGCAGATGAAGTACGCTCCCTGGCAAGTAAAACACAAGAATCAACCCAAGAGATTCAATCTATGATTGAGTCACTACAAAGCGGTGCAGAAGCCGCTGTATCGGCTATGGAAAAAGGTAAACAACAAGCCGTGTCGTGTGTTAAGCAAAGCGATTTAGCAAGCAGCGCTCTCGACTCGATTACTTTAGCCGTATCGCAAGCGCATAACGTGAGTGAAGAAATATCAACGGCAGCGCAAGAGCAACAACAAGTATCACAAGAAATAAGTGAGCGCTTAGAGTCCATTGTTGCTATAGCCGAGCAAACCGCTGAGGGCGCAATACAAACGACCATATCAAGTTCAGAAGTAGCAAAACTAGCAGAAGAACTTAGGTTATCAGTAGAGAACTTTAAGGTTTAATTATTGCTATAAACATTTATAAAAAGGGGAAGTAATTTATTACTTCCCCTTTTTTTATTAGATTTTGCTTATTGCTTGATTACTCACGCTAATTTCTATTTGTTTGTTAAGCAAATTAATGAACAAAATACTGCGCATATCGCCATCAGGCTCTTTATAAATAGCGTCAATATTTTTAAATGACTCATTGTTTACACTCACCAAGTCACCGTTTTTAGGAACTTGCGATTCATGTGAGTGCGAACGCTCTGCTTTAAGCTGATTAATTAACTCAACGGGCACACGCTGATATGCAGCACCATAAGTTACAAAGCCACTTACTCCGCGGGTATTTTTTACCGCAAAAAAGTTACCATTCTCAGCTTCTAAACACACAAATACATAACCAGGAAATAAAGCAGACTGCTTAACAGTGCGGCGTCCTTTAACTAACTTTTCAGTAGTTAACTTTGGAAAAAATGACGCTATTCCTTGGTTTTTTAAATTAACCTGCGCACGCTCTTCTTGGCGAGGTTTACATACAACTAAATACCAACTTTCCATGGCAATTCCTACAGCCTGAGTTGAAGATAAGACAACCATAAACTAAATGAGCGCAGCATTATACTCCTATGCAAACCTTTATGTAAAATAGCCCCACAGTAAATAAGTACTCACTTAGAAAAAGTGATTTAATACGCTGATAATCAAACGAGTAGGTTTTAATTGAGGGGTAAGCGCTGATATATTACAGCTATTAGAAGCAAGCTCTAAGCTAAAGCTAAGGGCAATATTAAACAATTAAGCTATTATTTTACGTAAATCAAAAACAAAAAACCCAGCATAAGCTGGGTTTTTACATTCTAATAGAAAACTAAAATTACTTAATTTTTGCTTCTTTAAAAAGAACATGTTTACGAATCTTTGGATCAAACTTTTTGATTTCCATCTTCTCAGGCATGTTACGTTTGTTCTTGTCGGTAGTGTAGAAAAAACCAGTACCGGCAGTTGAAACTAAACGGATTTTATCGCGCATGATTCAGATCCTTAAACTTTTACGCCGCGAGCACGGATTTCTGTAAGAACCGTGTCGATGCCTTTTTTATCGATAATACGCATACCTTTAGTAGTAGTGCGTAATGTTACAAAACGTTTTTCACTTTCAACCCAAAAACGGTGTGTTTGTAGGTTAGGTAGGAAACGACGTTTAGTCGCGTTTCTCGCGTGTGAACGGTGATTACCAACCGCAGGACGCTTACCTGTAACTTGACATACTTTAGCCATGTCTATATATCTCCAATAACTTAGCTCGAGCTTAATTTTCCCTAAGGCCATGTAGTTGTGCCCTAGAGATAAATCGAAGGGCGCTCTTTATACAGCTTTTACAGGCGAAGATCAAATAACTGATCTCATCCAATCAGCTCATGTGCAAATTTGATAGCGGCTAATTATAAAGATCGAAAGCCCATAGGGAAAGTAAAAACTGCATTTAAATTAAACTAATTTGCCAAAACACACTAAACTGCTCGTTTTTAGTACTCTTCTGTAAAAGTAAAGCTAAATAAGACCTCGTTCAGCAAAAGAAACACAGGTTTCTCCTCCAACAATAATATGATCCAGCACATTTATATCTACCAATTGCAGTGCTTGTTGCAATTTATTAGTAATAAGTTTGTCGGCCTGACTCGGTTCGGCAATCCCGCTTGGGTGATTATGCGCAAAAATAACCGCTGCTGCATTATTTTTAAGTGCCGCTTTTACCACTTCTCGTGGATATACACTGGCAGAATTAATGGTGCCATAAAAAAGTATTTCATCTTTAATTAAGCGATTTTGACTATCAAGATACAGCACCATAAATACCTCCTGCTGCAAACCACGCATTTGCAAGGTTAAATAATCATATACAGCGTTTGGCGAGTTAAATATAGCATCGCGCTGGCAACGCTCCTGCATATAACGCTGGCTGAGCTCAAGCACCGCTTGCAACTGCACATACTTAGCTGTACCTAACCCTTTTTGCGCACAAAACTCTTCCATACTGGCATTAAATAAATTGTGTAGCGTTTTGTTTTCATTAAGTAAATGTTGGGCAAGCTCAATCACATTCATACCCGGCAAACCGGTGCGTAAAAATATGGCAAGCAATTCAGCATCACTGAGCGCTTTTGCGCCTTTTTCGATTAGCTTTTCGCGGGGACGCTGCGAATTAGGAAGTGAGGTTAGTTGCATTATTCATCCTTGATAAATCGGCTTATATATTAACTGTAATGCAAATTTGAAAATTAGCCTGTTATTTTCATCTTAAAAGCTTAGCTGTACGGGTCAAGATTTGTTATTTTAGCCCTAATATTAAATAAGGCTGATGGACAACCATGATTAATTTAACTAATAAAAAAATAGTGCTGGGAATTAGCGGCGGTATAGCGGCCTATAAATGCGCAGAACTGGTTAGACGCTTAAAAGAGCATGGTTGTAGTGTTAAAGTAGTTATGACTGAATCAGCAAAACATTTTATAACCCCCTTAACTATGCAAGCTGTGAGCGGTGAAATGGTTGCAGACTCCTTACTCGACCCTTCAGCAGAAGCTGCTATGGGCCATATTGAGTTTGCCAAGTGGGCCGATTTAATTTTAGTTGCCCCAGCCACCAGCAACATTATTGCTAAAATGGCGGCGGGCATTGCTGATGACTTACTCACTACCTTATTACTTGCAACTCCGGCTAAAGTCGCTATCGCACCGGCTATGAATCAGCAAATGTATGCTCACCCTGCTACACAAGCTAATTTAGCCACACTTAAGGCACGTAACGTGCTTATTTGGGGCCCAGGAAAGGGTGAGCAAGCTTGTGGCGATGTAGGCGCTGGGCGCATGCTAGAGCCTCATGAGCTAGTTGCTTTATGTATTGCAAAAGAGCAACCTCAGTTACTTGCAGGTAAAACCATTACCATAACCGCAGGCCCGACCCGAGAAGCCATTGACCCAGTACGTTTTATATCTAATCACAGCTCAGGTAAAATGGGCTACGCACTTGCTGAGGCCGCTTTATTACTTGGCGCTAAAGTTAATTTAATTTCAGGCCCGGTGACTATAAAAGCCCCTGCTGGCGTAAATTTGATCAACATAGAAAGCGCCGAGCAGCTATTAAACGAATCACTCAACTACGCACCGCGCTCAGATGCGTTTATTGGCTGCGCCGCTGTTGCCGACTACCGCGCAGCAACGGTTGCAGCACAAAAAATGAAAAAGCAAGGCGACGAGCTTACCCTTACTTTAGTTAAAAACCCGGATGTAATTGCACACGTAGCTAATTTACAGCAAAACCGCCCTTACACTGTTGGTTTTGCCGCAGAAACACAAAATGTAGCAAACTACGCAAAAGGCAAACTAAAAAATAAAAACCTGGATATGATTTGCGCTAACGATGTATCACAAAGTGATCTTGGGTTTAACGCTGACAATAATGCGCTAACCCTGTACTGGCATAATGAACAGCTTGAATTACCAACAAATAGCAAAACAGCAATTGCGCTAACAGTGATCCAACAGCTCGCTCAGAGAATATAAAAGAGCTGGAAACAAACTGAATAAAACATTAACATGCTAAACACGCGTTTACTTTTAAGAGTTTAAATTTGTTTAATTCTAAATATAAACGCGCCTTAAACATTTGAATCAAAATGACTAGCTCCTGCTAAAAGATAACTAATAAAAAAGGAATGTTCATGCCTGCGACAAAAAGAAGTAATCGCAAAGAGCAAATACTGCAAGCACTTGCACAAATGTTAGAAACCAGTCCCGGCCAGCGTATTACCACAGCAAAGCTAGCCGCTGAGGTTGGTGTATCGGAAGCAGCGTTGTATCGTCATTTTCCTAGTAAAGCACGTATGTTTGAGGGCTTAATAGAATTTATTGAAGACACGCTTTTATCTCGTATAAATCTTATTTTAGAAAACGAAAAAGAAAGCCAAGCCCGCGTTTATAATATTTTACATTTACTGCTAACGTTTGCTGAAAAGAACCCTGGTATTACCCGTATTTTAACCGGCGACGCATTGCAAGGTGAGCAAGAGCGGTTACGTGAACGAGTGCAAAGTTTCTTTGAAAAACTTGAGACCCAATTTAAACAAGTACTACGTGAGAGAAAGCTGCGTGAAGGTAAAAACTTTCAAAGTGACGAGCTAACCCTAGCCAACTTTTTACTTGCCTATGTTGAAGGTAAAATGAATCAGTTTGTACGCAGTAATTTTAGTACTAAGCCAAGCGCACAATTTGAAAAACAATGGCCGGAACTACAAAAAATTTGGTTATAAATTCCAAATTCAACACACGTAACCTTGTGAGCCACGCTTGCAAGGTTTTTAAATTTTCACCTTCAGCCTTTCAACTCTGCTTTACTACCACTTGTCGTATATACTCGAATTATAGACAAAACTCGTTACAATAAAATAACGCTAAAAAACGAGAACCTATAATGAAAACAAAGCTCACCCTTTTAAGCTCTGCGCTTATTGTCAGCGTAGCTAGCACCACAGTTTACGCTAAAGAGTCGCTACAATTTAACGATGTGTTTGATTTTAAATCAGCCAAAGCAACACAACTTTCTGAAGATGGCCGTATTTTATCGCTCAGTGCAACCCCGTATCGTGGTGATGCCACTGGCCAAGTTTACTCGCTAAGCGGTAATAGCTTAATTGCAGAAGTACCGCGTGGTACTAAGCCTGTTATTAATAAAGCTGCTAACTGGGTCGCATTTATCCAAGTACCCACGCTACTAGAACAAGAAACCACGAATAAAAAAGATGCTCTAAAAAACAACCTGGTACTAGTAAATACCCAAACAGGCGAGCAACAAAGTTTTAGTAATGTGAAAGACTATAAGTTATCAAACGATGGAACTTGGCTTGCCTATCGCTTAGATCAAAAAGCAGCTAAAGGCGATGATGAAAAAGCCGAGGATGAAAGTACCAGCACTCATGCTAATAAAAACGATAGCGCCATCACACCAGACAAAGAAGATAAAACCTATCCGCTGGTTATTGTAAATTTAAGCAATAAACGCAGCCACACAATTGCAGATGTATTTAACTACAGTGTTAGCGCAACTAACCAGCAACTATTAGTTAGCCAGAGTTACAGCGATGGTAACAACAATCAAATAGCACTGCTTAATTTAAATGACTTTGTAAGCAGCATACTCATAGATGAGCCTGGTGTTGTGGCCAATAAAATAGCCTGGCACCCGACTGAGGCAAGCGTAGTATTTACGTTAGGTAACTATGTTAACGACGACATGCGCCGTCGTAACTACAGCTTACAACTTTGGCAAAATGAGCAGCTAACAACGATTAACTCCCCCAACAAAGATTGGGGAATAGGTAAAACCGCCGCGTTAATATGGTCTGAAAATGGCGAGCGTTTATATTTTGAAAATCGCCCTAAACTAGCCGCTAAAGTAAAAGCTAAAGAGTATAGCGACGAAGCCTCACTATACGACTTTGACACTATACGAGAGCATAAAGGCTTAAAAGTATGGCATAACAACGACGCGCAAATAAAACCGCGTGAACAGCAGCAGTGGAACGAAAAAAACAAAAACCGCCATTACAGCGCGGTGTACCACATAAATTCGCAAAAAGTTACCCAGCTAAGTACTGTGAGCATGCCAGAGGTTGCGCTTAATCCGCAGCGCGATACATCACTGCTTGGTTATACTGATACCCCATACCTTGAGAAAATAATGTATGGCGGCTTTTTTGCTGACTACTTTGCTGTAAATATTAATACAGGTAAACACACTCCCATTGTTAGTAACTACCCGTTTAAACCAAGTTTGGCACCTAATGGCGAGTTTGCCGCCTACTTTAGCGATAACCATATACAGCTAAAAGATTTAAAAAATAATAAAGTCACTACGCTTACACGTGCAATTCAAGCTACTTTTGCTGATGACAAGCACGACTACCCTTCTGCCCAACCAGGTTATGGTTTTGCCGGTTGGAATCAAGATAGCAGCCAACTACTTGCTTACAGTAAGTACGATATTTGGGCGTTTGATGTAAATAGCCAGCAGGCAAAACGTTTAACTAATGGTAAACAAACCAATACTCAATATCGCGTTATTAAACTTGATAAAAGCCAAGTTGGCTTTAAAAAAGACGAAACATTGCTTATATCGGCTATTAACTTACAAACTAAGCAAAGTGAAATAGCCAAGCTTGATTTAACCACCAACACAGTAACTAAAGTGCTCAGTGGTAATAAACGTTTTGATTTAGTTAAAAAAGCAAAAAATGCCGATAAATACCTATTTACTGAGCAAGCGTATCATCAGTTTCCAGACTTTTATCAAACTGACTTTAGTTTCAGTGCTCCGCAACAAGTGACTACACTTAACCCACAAATAAGTAACTTTGCCTGGGGCGAAAAACCAGAACTCATAAGCTACAAAGGCTTTGATGGCGAAGACTTACAAGGCGTACTAATTAAACCTGCGGGTTACAAAAAAGGCGATAAAGTACCAGTAATGGTGTATTTTTACCGTTATATGAGCCAGCGCATGTACGACTTTCCTAAAATGGAATTAAACCACCGCCCTAACTTCCCTATGTTTACCTCAAACGGTTACGCGGTATTTTTACCCGACATTCGTTTTGAAATAGGCCACCCAGGTAAATCATCAACGCAAACCATGATCAACGCCACGCAAAAGCTCATTGATTTAGGCATTGCTGATAAAAATAAAATTGGTTTACAAGGTCATTCGTGGGCAGGCTATCAAAGTGCCTTTATGATCACTCAAACCGATATGTTTAAAGCGGTTGTATCGGGTGCTCCCGTGTCTAACATGACCAGCGCCTATAGTGGCATTCGTTTAAAATCGGGCTTAGCGCGTCAGTTTCAGTACGAAACAGGACAAAGCCGCATTGGTAAAAACCTTTTTGAAGCGCCAGAATTATACATAGAAAACTCACCGGTATTTTTTGCCGATAAAGTAAACACTCCTATTTTAATTATGTTTGGCGATAAAGACGACGCTGTACCTTGGCACGAAGGGGTACAATATTACTTAGCCCTGCGCCGTGCGGGTAAAGATGCCACTTTTTTACAGTATGAAGGCGAACCTCATCACTTGAAAAAGTTTCCTAATCAAGTCGATTTTTCGATTCGTATGATGCAGTACTTTGATCATTACTTAAAAGGCAAACCCGCCGCAAAGTGGATGAAAGAAGGCGAAGCATTTATACAAGAGTAAAAATAAATGATAAGAACCCCGATAGATTTAAGTCTATCGGGGTTTTATAATTTATTACTACCCACTTTATAATAAATAGACAATACTGAATTAACTAATAATTATTAAGTCGTTATTTGATGCTACATTTTTGGTATAAAGAATTTCCGCAATACCCTAGAGATCATAAGGATTACTGGCGAACACGCTTAATTGCACATTCTTTATTAATCTGCTGCTGCTACTTTTTAATTTTAACCTTACTAAATGTTTTTTATTTTTCGAGTTACGATATTGCACTTATTGATGCCTTAGGACTTATAGCCTCATTAAGTATTTGTATATGGTTTAATAAAACAGCCCAGGTTAGTAAAGCTGCTTGGGTTGTTGCATTAATGATAGTTGGCTTAATAATGCTCTTTATAGTATCGGCAAAGGGTCATGCTCATTCATTATTTTGGGCAACACTTATTCCGCCTTTTACTTTTTTTTTAGTTGGGCGTAATTGGGGAAGTATATTAAGTAGCATTGCTTTTGGTATTTGTGCCTATCTAGTTTACTTACAGCAACAACTATCAATTACCATAGGTTTATCTGCATTATTTAATTTTATTGAAGTGTCTATTGCGCATGTTTTATTATTTAGGTTTTATGAAAAAACGCGTTTTTCGGCTTACTCTCATCTTTCGAAGCGCAATGCCGAAATAAAACAGCTAGCCGAAACCGATAAGCTCACCGGGCTATATAACAGGCAAAAATTTGATTTTGAATTGTCGCAATTACTGAGTGAAAATAATAATGAGCGAAAATCAAATATAGTGATGATTTGCGACATAGATCACTTTAAAAAAGTAAACGATACTTATGGCCATTTAGCGGGTGATAACGTGCTTAGTGAGTTTGCCAATATTTTACAAAACAAGCTTACAAATAGTGCATTAATTGCACGCTGGGGCGGAGAAGAGTTTACTATTATTCTTCGAGATAGCAGCCTAGATAACGCAATTAACGAAGCTGAAGAGCTCAGAGCGTTTATTGCCACTCATTTAATCGATAATAGAGCGTTAACTATCAGTATTGGTATAGCTAAAGCGCATGTTGACGACACTGCTTTGCATCTTTTAGAGCGCGCCGATAAAGCGCTTTATAAAGCAAAATTACAAGGGCGAGATCAGGTCTGTGTTGCTAGCGACAACTTAACCAAAACTCACTATGAAAACACATTAAGTAAATCCGCTGCTATTTAAAAGTTAGCTCTAAAGTATCAGCGGTTAAACCCAATAAACTAAATTAACCTTGTAACTGCTAACTTATTGTTCCTAAAATATTAAGCATACTGCCCAGCAGCAAAACCACAGCTCCACGCATACTGAAAATTATAGCCCCCTAGCCAACCGGTTACATCGGTTACTTCGCCAATAAAATATAAGCCTTGTACTTTTTTTGCTTCGAAGGTTTTTGAGCTAAGTTCATCGGTATCTACACCACCTAACGTTACTTCCGCTGTTCTGTAACCTTCTGTGCCATTTGGTTTAATTTGCCATGCATGTATATAGTTAACTAACTCGTCAATTTGGCTATGTGTTAGCTGGTTAATATTACAATCAGGAATTGCTTTCCCCTCATGAAGAACTTCAATAAAACGTTTAGGTAAAATAGTGGCTAAGCTATTTTTTAACGACTTTTGGGATTGCGTTTCACGCCAATCGGCTAGCTGTTGTCTTAAATCTGTTTCGGGTAATAAATTAATAGTTACCGCCTGTCCGGCGCGCCAAAATGAGCTTATTTGTAATATAGCAGGGCCCGATAATCCTCTATGGGTAAATAAAATGTTTTCTTTAAATGCAGTGCCATCTTCACTAGTAACATCGCATAAAATACTTATACCTGAAAGCGCTTCAAAACGTTCTTTATCGTGCTGATGCAAAGTAAATGGTACAAGTGCCGCCATGGTCGGTAATACTTTTAAGCCAAACTGCTCAGCAATTTTATAGCCAATGGGTGTTGCGCCAAGCTTAGGCATAGTTAAGCCACCTGAAGCAATCACTAACGACTCACAATAAAATGTTTCATGCTCGGTTACTACGCTATAACCAGTTTCAGTTTTTGAAACGCTGATTACTTCGTTACGCAACTTTATAGATACCCCCGCCCACTCACACTCAGTAAGTAAAATATCAACAATGTCTTGAGCATTATTATCACAAAAAAGCTGACCTAGTGTTTTGTGGTGATAGGCTAAACCATGACGATCTACCAGTTCAATAAAGTCATGTTGGGTATAACGACTTAAACATGATTTAACAAAATGAGGGTTGCCACACAAATAATTACTAGGGCTGGCATTTTCGTTGGTGAAGTTACAGCGCCCACCGCCACTAATGAGTATTTTTCGACCTGGCTTTTTGCCCATATCAAGTACTGTAACACTACGGCCACGATATCCTGCTTGCGCTGCACACATTAAGCCTGCTGCTCCCGCACCTATTACTATCACATCTACTTGGGTCATTTATTTATCTCATTAATTTTTTTTGATTATAACAAAATTTATGCACCGGCTGGACATCGAATTGATTATTTTCAATTGCACAACAAATAAAAATAAAAGTATTAATACTCAAATTTAAAACTAGTTACTTATGCTTATATTTATAAATATAAAAAGCACAAAGTAACTACAAACCCGCTAATAACAAGGTTATAACCAAATGAAAGAAGCTAATAAGTAATTAATCTTTCAATTAATTTAACAGATCATTTACCTTTGTACCCACTTCGTGGATTTGTGCTACGAAATAATAAATAAAAACTAAGGATAATCATGACAACAGGTAAATCATTTAAAAAGTGTGCAATAGCCTTTACTATCAGCTCACTATTTGCTGCAACATCGAGTATTGCAACTCCTGCACAAGCAATTGCACCATCAATGGCAGAAACAACAGCTAAATTACAAAATCAAACTGGTTTTGAAACACAATTCATTATTAAATATAAAAATAACACTAATGATTTAGCTAGCTTTGCAGCTACAGACACAGATGTAAGCCAATCGAATATGCAAAATAAAGCGCAGAGCTTTGTTAAAAATTACACCTCTAAAAAAGGCAAAGTAAAAGCGAAGTATATTCGTGCCATGGCACTTAATAATCACCATGTAATGCGTGCAAGTAAAAAGCTAAATGCACAAGAAGCACAGCAATTTATGCAAGAAATGCTTGAAT
Organism: Pseudoalteromonas sp. 20-MNA-CIBAN-0454; assembly: GCF_040308685.1. NCBI lineage: Bacteria > Pseudomonadati > Pseudomonadota > Gammaproteobacteria > Alteromonadales > Pseudoalteromonadaceae > Pseudoalteromonas > Pseudoalteromonas sp. 20-MNA-CIBAN-0454. The sequence continues at coordinate 66,157 of NZ_JBEOOB010000002.1, forward strand.
CTGGCAATGTTGAATACATTGAAGTCGATCAAATGCTGCAACCATTTGCAACGCCTAATGATCCACGATTTGACGACCAATGGCATTATTATGAACAAGCTGGCGGCTTAAACTTACCTACAGCGTGGGATACAGCCACTGGTAGCGGTGTTGTTGTTGCTGTACTCGATACAGGCTATCGCCCTCATGTTGATTTAAACGCTAATATTTTACCCGGTTACGATATGATCTCGAATTTATCGGTGGCTAATGATGGCAATGGTCGCGATAGCGATGCCCGCGATCCGGGTGATGCGGTTGCTGCCAATGAATGTGGTACTAACGGTGCACAAAACTCTAGCTGGCACGGTACACATGTAGCGGGTACTGTTGCTGCAGTTACTAATAATGGTGAGGGTGTTGCTGGGGTTGCTTACGGCGCCAAAGTAGTGCCTGTACGTGTACTAGGTAAGTGCGGTGGTTTAACCTCTGATATTGCTGATGGTATTATTTGGGCTTCTGGTGGCAATGTATCTGGGCTACCGGCAAATGCCAATCCTGCAGATGTAATAAATATGAGCTTAGGGGGTAGTGGCTCATGTAGCTCTACAACACAAAGTGCTATTAACACCGCACGTAATAACGGCACAGTAGTGGTAATTGCTGCTGGTAACGATAACGATAACTCAGCAAACTATAACCCAGGCAACTGTAATGGCGTGGTAAATGTAGCCTCGGTTGGCCGTAATGGCGGTCGTGCTTATTACTCTAATTACGGTAGTAATATTGATGTTGCCGCACCGGGTGGTGCGCAAAGTTTTGCTAACGATTCTGAAGGTGTTTTATCCACTTATAACGCCGGTTCGTCAACCCCTTCTAGTGATAGCTACGGTTTTTCGCAGGGTACATCAATGGCAGCCCCCCATGTTGCTGGCGTAGCGGCACTGATAAAACAAGCAAAGCCGAATGCTACTCCCGATGAAATCGAAAATATTTTAAAAACAACCACCCGCTCGTTCCCAGCCACATGTACTAGCTGTGGTACCGGTATTGTTGATGCAGCAGCTGCCGTAGCTGCTGCAAGTGGTGGCACTGCACCACCACCAAGTGGTAATGAACTTCTTGATGGCGAAACTCAAACAGGTTTAAGCGGCGCAACTAACTCAGAAACATTTTATACAATGACAGTGCCCAGTGGCGCAACTAATGTCACTTTCACTATGAGTGGAGGCACTGGTGATGCCGATTTATACGTGCGCTCTGGCAGTAAGCCAACAACCTCTACATACGATTGCCGCCCTTACAAAAGTGGTAACAACGAAGAGTGTTCAATCGATAACCCTACATCAGGTACGTATCATGTGATGCTACGAGGTTATTCTGCCTATTCTGGGATCAGCTTAACTGGTAATATTACAGCAGCTTCGGGCGGGGGCTCAGGCACACCTCAAGCTGGTGGTGGCACTGTAAGCGATGTGAGTGCTAATGCAGGTCAATGGAAGCATTACACACTAGACGTGCCAGCAGGTATGGCTACATTTACAGTAACAACAAGCGGTGGCACAGGCGATGCTGATTTGTTTGTTAAGTTTGGCAGTCAGCCCACGACATCGAGTTACGATTGTCGTCCATATAAAAATGGTAATGCCGAAACCTGTACTTTCTCAAGCCCACAAGCGGGTACGTGGCACTTAAGTGTTAACGCGTATAAAACCTTCTCGGGCTTAACAATTAGCGGGCAATATCAGCCTTAATAAGCAATAATTGCAAAAAGCCGATGTTGCATCAACATCGGCTTTTGTATTTTCAAATCGCTAATTTATTCTATAGCTTTTCTAAAACAGCAGCAGCACGACTAACCACAAATTCTTTTTCTTGCTCTACAAATAAACCGGTTACTACACTATTTTCCACGATCATTGCGTAACGCTTTGAACGCACACCGCCAAACCCTGCCGTATTCATATCAAGGCCTAATGCTTTGGTAAAGCTCGCATCGCCGTCTGCCAGCATGGCTATTTTTTGTGCATTTTGTGATGCCCCCCATGCTTTCATAACAAACGCATCGTTTACCGATACACAATAAATTGCATCAACGCCCTTTGCTTTTATTTTATCTGCCAGAGTAATAAACTCAGGTAAGTGTGCATTTGAACAGGTAGGTGTAAACGCACCGGGGACTGCAAACAATACAACTTTTTTATCTGCAAATAATTCACTGTTAGTCAGTGTTTGCATACCATCGTCGGTTAACTGGCTTAGCGTAACCGAGGGAATAGTTTGACCTTGTACAATCATTATAAATCCTTCATTTTATAAAATAAAACCAGCATACAGCTTAGCACATAGAATTTAGAGCATGATATAAGATGAGCGCTAAAGCTAATTTATTACAACCCCAGGCCCCCTTTAATCGAATGAATTTGTTGTTGTAGCTGATGTCGTATATCATCCACCAACGAGCTCGACTCACTTACTTGCCCCTTCATTTCAGCCATTGACTGACTAAAGTTATCTAATAAATTGCTTTGCTGCTTAGCAAGCTTCATCGCCTCAAACGCTACTTTATTAGCATTTTTTGCATTACTTGCCACCGCTTCCGAATTTAACTTAAGTTCTTGGGCATTTTGCGTTTGCGATTGAGCACCTTGGGTTAATGCTGTTATTTGCGTAGCAACTAGCCGTGAGTTTTCACTCAGTATGGTGAGCTGCCCATTTATCTCGCTCAGCGAGCCTTGCGTTTGCAGTGCCAATTGCCTAACTTCATCAGCCACTACTGCAAAGCCGCGACCATGCTCACCTGCCCTAGCTGATTCTATTGCTGCATTTAGCGCAAGTAAGTTGGTTTGATCTGCAATATTACGTATTACTTCTATAATTTTACTTACGCCTTCAACACCATTAAGTAGCTCTTGTAAGCTTTGTATACTGCGTTCAACCCGTGCCTGTGTATCGGCACTCGCACTTAACATACTTTGCGCAAATCCTAAGCTTTGTTCCATGGCACTAAAGGTACTTTGTGCGTTATCAGCTACTTGTGTATTAATATCATTAACTTGCTCTCCAATCTGCTGAATATCGGTTAGTAAATACTGATTCTGTTCCACTTGCCCATAACTCGTAGTAGTTTGTTGCTCAATCGTCTGTAAGTGTTTACTCATTTGCTGCATAAAAGCATTCACTACTTTTAGCATTTGCGCTCGCTCTTGTGCTTCTATGCGCTGGCGTTCAATTAACTGATTAAAGTATTGGGCTATTTCCCCTACCTCTGTTTTTGGATTGCTACTGACAATATTTTTAAACTCATTCGTTTCAATTAAAAATGCAAACCCGTCGCGCAATCGTCGAAGAGGATTAAGTACCAGATTACGCTGAACAATATAAACACCGCCAGCAAGTATAACTAGCCCACTAATAGCAACACAAAACACCCAAAATACTTGCTGCTTTAAATTATCTTGTTGTGTTTTTAGTGCTTGCTCTGCATTTATCACTGTTTTAGATAAATTACTAAGCTGCGTGCGCAATTCATCGGCCCCCGTCTGTCGTTGTTGTGCCTGAGTTAATGTACTGGTTAAATCCCGAGGATAGCGATTTGGCCAACTACTTAATTCTGATTTAATATCAGTAGCTAAATCTTCACTTTGCTCGTCAATAAATAAACTATACTCATCTACTTTATCCATCACACCTAAGTTTGGTAGCTGCTCTATTTTTGCTGCTAATACATTTAAATTTTTCACGCTTTGTTGCAAACTCTGCTCTACACTCTGCTGATAATCTAGCACCAGTTGATAACTAAATAATGATAAGTTAATCACTTCACTATAATACTCATTGGCCAATTTATAATAACTAAGCGTGTTGTTACTATTATCCGAAGCTGAGCGCGCATAATTAATTAACGAGGATGCCGAACCAGCCATTTGCCTTAGCGCATTATCAAGTAAAGCCGTTTCGTTACCAGAGAGCTTACCCAAGGCTCTATATTTACCGTTTATATCATTATTTAGAGTAATTAACTGCTCAGTAAGTTGTGATTTAAGAGCTGCTGGTAATAGCGTTAACTGTTTTTGCTCTACTTGCGAGATTAAACTTGAGGCTTGTGTTAAGTATTGGCTATCGCCTTGTGCTAAGTAATTACTTAGATAGCTCGCTAGATCAACCATAATCGTATTTTTAAGCTGTCTATATGCACTGTCTTGCTGCTCTAGTTTTAGAAAAGTTTGACTGGCCCAAAGTAGAGTCATAGCTAATAAAACACTTGCGAGAGTTAACAAAACAGCCAGTAAGCGGGTAAATGTAGAGGCGCGCATAAATAAATCCCTAAAATCATATGCGCGTAGAATATTGACTATTTATGACAGTTTAATGGCAAATACGACTAATCGTATTAAATTCATGAGCTGTCAAAGCAACAACAAGAATGTTAACCCAAATAAAAACAATGAGTTATTTTGTGTGGCTATTCCTAGATTCCTTTAACTTCAGCACCTATAGAGTCGGCTATAAGTTCATTTCAACACAATAAGTAAGTTAATAAGTAAGTTAATAAGTAAAAAGGGTTATGTTTTTAATAAGGTTGGCGTTTGTGTTAAAAGGGGGGGATTACAATACTAAAATAGTGCTGTGTTATATAAAATTATTTATAAAAATATAGGCATAAAAAAACCACGTATAAAACGTGGTTTAATCGTATTTATTGTAAAATTAAAGACCTGCGCGCTCTTTAATTATAGTAATTAAGGGCGATCCTGAATGACCGTTCGATTCAGCCCATGATATATCAGCACCATCTTCTAGCGAGCTTTTAGATAAGTTTTTAACTATATATTCACCGCTGTCTAATGCATTACTTGCCACTGCATGACGCAATAAATTATTGCCGTTACAAAATACTGCGTCGTATATATTACGAACTTTCACTCGTGAGCTTTTAAGCTTACTACGTAAACGATTTTTATCATCCGCTGCAATATACTCACAGATAGAAATCGCTAACTGATCATCTGCTTGTGCAGGGGCAGTATATACAAACGAACCGGCTGCAAGCGCAGTAATAACAACTAGCTTTGATAACTTAATCATGGAAAACCCTTTTTATAATACTTTATTCCTATTGGATTAGTTAATATTGTACCAATATGCTCAGTATTTCGCAATAATGTTAAGGGTTTTTATATAAAGTTACAAACTTATGACTATATTGATTTTTTTCATCCGCAGCCATTTGTATTTCATCTTTAACCTGCCAGGTTGCCACTTTTTCGTAATCAGGAAACTGAGTGTCACCTTCAACATCTAAGTCTATAAAGGTTAAATAAAGTCTTTGTGCACTTTCTAAAAATTGTTGATAAATATTTCCACCACCAATGATCATCACCTCTTCCACATCAGCAACTAAATTTAACGCGGCCTCTGGCGTTGTAACAATTTCTATTCCAGTTGCTTGATACTGGCTATTACGGGTAATAATAATATTACGACGCCCAGGTAAAGGCCGTCCAATAGACTCAAATGTTTTGCGCCCCATAATCACAGGTTTACCTGTGGTTACTTTTTTAAAATGCTGTAAGTCTCCAGGTAAATGCCAAGGCATTGTATTATTAAGGCCAATTACACGGTTATTTGCCATTGCAGCAATCATTGAAATTATCACACTAATTATCCAGTATTTATTATTAAACAAAGAAAAAGGAGCATAAGCTCCTTTTATATGTAATTAATTATAATTAACGCTCGTACACAACTTCTACGTCGTAATCATCTTCATTCCACTCATCCCAATCATCATCATCGTCGCTCTTTTTAGCGGCTTTTTGATGATAGGTGTCCCACTTAAACTCAACCTCTTCGTCTGTAGTTTCAACGAATTTCTCTTTTGGCATGCTTTCAAGCAATGTCATTACGTCATGAATTAGTGGTTGAGTATTTGATTTATTAATAGCAGAAATACTGTAAATATTTTCAGTTTCGCCTAGCTCTTGTGCAATTTTTTCACATAAAGCTTTTGCTTCGTCAGCTGGTAATAAATCTATTTTATTAAATACCAACCAGCGCGGTTTTTCTGCTAATTTAGGGCTGTACTGATGTAACTCATTAACAATCGCAAATGCATTATCAACTGGATTTGAGCCATCAACTGGCATTACATCAATAATATGCAGTAATATTCTACAGCGCTCTAGGTGCTTCAAAAATTGAATACCTAAACCAGCACCATCCGATGCACCCTCAATTAAGCCTGGTATATCAGCGATAACAAATGATTTATTCGCTTCAGGACGTACCACACCTAAATTTGGAATAAGCGTCGTAAATGGGTAATCTGCTACTTTTGGTTTTGCTGCCGATACACTACGGATAAAGGTAGACTTACCTGCATTTGGCAAACCTAATAAGCCTACATCTGCTAGTAACAATAACTCTAGTTTAAGGTTGCGTACTTCGCCTTCTGTCCCTAAGGTTTTTTGACGCGGAGCACGGTTTGTACTTGATTTAAAACGCGCATTTCCTAAGCCATGGAAACCGCCTTTTGCCACCAAAATCTTTTGGCCATGTTGGGTTAAATCCCCTAATCCCTCTTGCGTATCAACGTCCATAATACGTGTACCTACAGGCACCATAATAATTAAATCGTCAGACTTTTTACCCGTACAGTTACGGCTGCGGCCATTAGTACCGCGATCTGCTCTATGGAAGCGTTCAAATTGGTAATCAATTAAGGTATTTAAGTTTTCATCCGCTTGTAGATAAACACTACCACCGTCACCACCGTCACCACCGTCAGGCCCACCTTCTGGGATATATTTTTCACGACGGAAAGACACGATACCGGCGCCACCGTCTCCAGCTTCTACGCGAATTTCTACTTCATCTACAAACTTCATGATTACTCACTTTAGGGATTGGCTTGTTAATAACACTATTATATACCCAAGCCAACTTAATACCAATTGGCATAAATATTTGAACCATTTTACGAATTAGATCGCTCTATAACTTCGTTAAAGAGCCCGCTACTTAAACCCATAGGTATAATTGCAGGCTTGGGTATATATTGTAAAATAATGAAAACAAAAAACCCCGCAAAGGCGGGGTTTTTTAACTATCTTACTGATTACTCAGTTACGATAGTTACGTATTTACGGTTTAAAGGACCTTTTTGTTCAAACTGAACTTTACCATCTGCTTTTGCGAAGATAGTGTGGTCTTTACCGATACCTACGTTTGTACCAGGGTGGAAACGAGTTCCACGCTGACGAACAATGATGCTACCCGCTAGAACTGATTCGCCACCAAAACGCTTAACACCTAGGCGTTTGCTTTCTGAATCGCGACCGTTACGAGTACTACCAGCTGCTTTTTTATGTGCCATTTCTAAGTACCTCTAATTAAGCGCTAATGCCAGTGATTTTAACTTCTGTGAACCATTGACGATGGCCCATTTGCTTACGAGAATGCTTACGGCGTCTAAATTTAACAACCTTAATCTTCTCACCGCGACCATGTGAAACAACCTCAGCTGTTATCTTACCACCGTTTACGAACGGTACACCAATCTCGATTTTCTCACCATCAGCAACTAAAAGTACTGAATCAAATTCTACTGCTGCACCAGTTTCAACGTCTAATTTTTCAAGACGAATCGTTTGACCTTCAGTCACACGATGCTGTTTACCACCACTTTGGAAAACCGCGTACATAATTAACTCCGTCTGTGCGCCCTCAAATCGACGCAACTAAAATATTCTTCGATAGGGCGCGAAGTTTACGCTACGGCGTAATAACTAGCAAGCCTATTTTGTAATTAAAATGAATAAAAAGTAGCTGCATTGAGAGCAATTCAATATTTCCCCTATTTTATATTAAATAGCCCTTTTGCCAAGCGCTTTTTCACGATTAGTGAAAATAATTTGCCTTAGCTAAACACACACTACAACGGATAATAAATAAACATAAATTACAGCACACTTTGTACACTAATCAATCAGCTATCTCTCGTATTTAAGTGCTAATTAGCGATGTTAACCGTGTTTTTTCAGGGAATCGTCACAAAATATCGAGCTAGTGCTTTTTTTGTTGTACAATCTGCGCCGTTCACACATAAAAATTGGCTCGGAGATCAATGGATATAAAAGCTATCCAGGCGTTAATCGAAAACGATATGAATGACGTCAATCAACTTATACATGCGCAAATGCGCTCAGATGTGGCGTTAGTTAACCAACTTGGCTTGTATATTGTAAACAGTGGCGGCAAGCGCGTGCGCCCAATGTTGGCAATACTAGCGGCCAGAGCATTGGGTTATCAGGGTAAAGATCATATTACACTTGCAACTATTGTTGAGTTTATTCATACCGCAACACTATTACATGATGATGTTGTTGACGAATCTAACTTACGCCGAGGCACGCCTACAGCAAATGCTGAGTTTGGTAATGCTGCCAGCGTATTAGTGGGCGACTTTATTTACACTCGTTCATTTCAGCTCATGGTTGGCCTTGGTAAAATGCAGGTAATGCAAGTGCTTGCAGATGCAACTAACATTATTGCTGAAGGTGAAGTATTACAGTTAATGAACTGTAATGACCCCGACACCACTGAAGCCAGCTATATGCAGGTTATTTACTCTAAAACCGCTAAGCTATTTGAAGCCGCTACAGGCCTTGCGGCCATTATTACTGAGCAAAACCAAGCCACGCTTGATGCGCTTAACCTATACGGCATGCATTTAGGTACTGCGTTTCAGCTCGTTGATGACGTACTTGATTACAACGCAGATGCAGATCAATTAGGTAAAAATATTGGTGATGATTTAGCCGAAGGGAAACCAACTCTGCCGCTTATTTATGCAATGCAACATGGTAATGAGCAGCAAACACAGCTGATCCGTGACGCTATAGAGCACAGTAATGGCATGGATCATCTTGAAGAAATTTTAGCGGCACTTAAACAAACCAATGCGCTTGAATTTACGATGCAAAAGGCCGAACTTGAAGCCGACAAAGCCATTGCTTGCTTAGACTTTTTAGCTGAGTCTGAATATAAACAAGCACTTGTGAGCCTTGCCCGTATTGCAGTTGATCGCGATCACTAACTTTACTGCCTTTATGTGTAGCTAACCTGGGTGCAGGTTAATTAAATTCCGAGCAATAAAAAAGCCTGCAAACGCAGGCTTTTTTGTTGCTTGATTTTGGCTATTACGCCATGAAATCAACACCTTCTTTGATGTCTTTTTTCAGTGTTTCAAGCATGTCATTTTTTGCTTTTGTTTCAAATGCGCTTAGTTCGCCGTAAGAAAGAATTTCTTCTACGCCGTTTTTACCTAAACGTACTGGGTGTGCAAAGTACTCCGCATCGCCATTTTCAACAGCAACGTACGCGTAATCTACAACGTCTTCACCTTGTAGGCCTTTAACTAAAGACATACAAAAACGAGCTGCAGCTGCACCCATTGATAAAGTAGCAGAACCGCCACCCGCTTTAGCATTTACAACTTCAGTACCCGCATTTTGGATACGTGGAGTAAGTGCTGCAACTTCTTCATCTGTAAAGCTCACGCCTTCAACTTGAGAAAGTAGAGGTAAAATAGTAGTACCTGAGTGGCCACCGATTACAGGAACTTTAACAGTTGCTACGTCTACGCCTTTAAGTTCAGCAACAAATGCTTCTGAACGAATAACGTCAAGCGTAGTAATACCGAATACGCGTTTAGCGTCGTAAGTACCAGCTTTTTTAAATACTTCAGCAACAATTGGTACAGTGCCGTTTACTGGGTTAGTAATAATACCTACTAACGCTTTAGGACAACTTGCAACTATGCCTTCTGCTAACGTTTTGATGATGCCAGCATTTACATTAAATAAATCTGCACGATCCATACCTGGCTTACGTGGCATGCCAGCAGGAATAAGTACGATATCAGCATCTTTAAGCGCTTCATTTAACGCATCAGCGCCAAAGCCAGCTACTTTAACCGCTGTAGGGATATGAGATAGATCAACCGCAACACCTGGAACTACTGGTGCAACATCATATAGTGATAATTCAGAACCAGCTGGTAAGCCTGTTTTTAATAATAAAGACAACGCTTGACCGATACCGCCTGCAGCACCTAATACAGCAACTTTCATTGGAATTCTCCGTGATTTGAGGTAGGAAATATTTATGGCTCTAAGATAAAGAAATTAGCGACTAAAAACAAATTTATCCTGCCTATTTTCGTAATATTTTAGACCATAGTTGTAAAAACATTTGGCCTGAATACAGTAAACTGGCAAGTTAAATAAACAACTGCTGCATAATTATTCGTTTTTGTGTAGAATTTGCGGCATGGATAATAAAAAGCAAATAAAAACTATGCAACCACAAGACAAACAGGAAGCGTTAGTAAAAGCATTTAAAGCGCTTTTAAAAGAAGAAAACTTTGGTTCTCAAGGCGATATAGTAGATTCGTTAAAAGAGCAAGGTTTTGACAATATAAGCCAAAGTAAAGTGTCGCGCATGCTTAGTAAGTTTGGCGCGGTACGAACGCGCAATGCCAAACAAGAAATGGTGTATTGCTTGCCAGCAGAAATGGGCGTACCCACAGCAAAAAGCCCGCTGCGCCAGCTTGTTATTGATATAATGCATAACGAAATGATGATTATTATCCGTACCAGTCCAGGCGCGGCTCAGCTTATTGCGCGTTTACTTGACTCATTAGGTAAAGCCGATGGCGTGTTAGGTACTATAGCTGGCGACGACACTATTTTTATTGCCCCAGCTAAAATATCTGAAATAGACTTAACCCTAGAGCGGGTACGTATTTTATTTGATACGGTTTAGTATTTAAAACATGCGTTATAACTGTTTTAAAAACCCAACTGACGGTGCAAAAAACGCAGACCCCATATCGGCTTGAGTAAAATCAAGCCAATGATCATAGCACTCCCCCTCACCTAAACGACTTTTTAATACCTGTTCAAATGCGGTTCCACTGGCCGAGCAAGTAATTGACAGCATTCCTTGCTCGTAAACATCGCCATAAGGCATGCCTTGATTAAGTAATATTGGCTGGCCTTGCTCATCTTTTAATCCACTGCGTTGTGCATGGCTGGTTTCAAGCGCTGGGGCTATAAGAGTGTTGTCTAAGCGAGTGCGGCCTATTATTTGCTCTTGCTCATCTAGCGATAGATGCTGCCATACGCTTAGATCGTGCTTATAACGTTGCACATGAATATAACTGCCTTGATCCTCAAAGCTACCTGGTTTATTTATTAACGCCGTTGCCCGCTTTTGTCGGCCATGCGGCATTTTGCCACCATAAATAAAACCATTGAAATCGCGACCATCTAAAAATCTAAAATTACGAATTTGTTCCACCAGCTCTACGTCTGGTGCAAATAACTTTAAAATTTGCAGTGCAAATAAATGATTGACGTCTTCGCGGTCTGAACGTATTTGCACAAACAAATCACACGGCTGCACGCTCATTGCGTGTTCATTATGATTTATATTAGGAAAGCTTTGTAGTTCACTGGGGATATACTCTGGCAAAATATGCGGCCAATACTGTGCACCAATAGCCACCATACAAGAAAGCATAGATTCAGAAAACTGATCGCTAAACTCTTCCTCAATAGCGCTTACTTGCTTGAGCTTTGTACGTAATGACTCATCTTGGCCATCAAACACATTAAAAAATAAATGCAAACCGTGTAAGTTTGCTTCAGCACAAATCCCTGATTGCGCTTGTGCCATTGTTATTCCTTAGCTTATAAATAGATAAACACAGCGAATAACAAATTAATTTATGATTCGAAAAAATTCACCGTGTGGGGTTTTATTTTTATTATAGCCTGCTCATTTTGAACAAATGACTGGCCATATTGCGCTGCAACTTCTATTTCTTGTTGTGCAATAACTACAGTGTAAACATAAGCCGAACCAATAAAACGACTGCTTAATATGGTGGCGCGTTCACTATGGCTATCTTTTTTATTGTCGCTCATTAGCTCTATTTGATGAGGACGCACATATATTTTTCCTATATTAGCCTGATGCTGGTGCGCAATAACCGACTCAACTAGGCCAAAAGCGGTTTTATATTCAGTTGCTGTTAACACTTCTGCGCTTAAGTATATGCCCTGACCCAGAAACTCTGCAACCTCCTTTGAGCTTGGTTTAGCAAAAAGCTGTTCTGGGGTGCCCTGTTGAGCTATTTTCCCCTGGTGCATAATAGCCAGCGTGTCTGCAAATGCAAAAGCCTCTTCCTTTGAGTGGGTAACAAATACTGCCGACACTTGTTGAGTTTTAATTATGCGGCGAATATCGGCAATTAATTCAAAGCGTACTTGAGTGTCTATATTCGAAAACGGCTCATCAAGTAATAGTAAACTTGGTTTGTAAGCAAGTGCACGCGCAATCGCCACGCGCTGTTGTTGCCCACCCGATAACTGATGCGGATACCTGTCGGCGCAGCCAACTAAATGCACCAGCTTAAGCATTTCATCAACGCGCTGTTGCTTTTGCTCTTTACTCATTTTACTTAAGCCAAAAGCAATATTATGTGCCACGGTTAAATGCGGGAATAACGCATAATCTTGAAACATCATGCCAATATTACGATGCTCTGGCGAGATAAATGTATTGGCGTTACTCACCAGCTTACCATCGATAAACACGCTTCCTTGTTGCGTTTCTATTAGCCCTGCAATTGCTTTTAAGGTGGTGGTTTTACCACAACCACTGGCACCTAACAAACACACTATTTCGTTTTTACCTATGGTTAAATTTAGCTCGTGAATAACCTTAGTACCGTTATATTGATAGCTCACGCCTTGTAAAATCAAACTACTCATTTAACTACGTTGCTCCATAGAACGGTTAATAAAATACAGAGGGATAAATCCAACCAGCACAATAAATAATGCCGATATAGAAGCCAGCTCTAATTGCTCATCACTCACATACTGAAACACATGCGTAGCTAAGCTTTCAAAATTAAACGGCCTAAGTAACAAAGCCGTAGGTAGCTCTTTCATGCATTCAATAAACACCAGCAAAGCCGCAGTAAGCAACCCGCGTCTAAGTAGGGGTAAATGCACCAAACGTAACGTATGGCCTTGGCTTTTGCCCATAGATTGGCTAGCCATGTCGAGAGAGGGGCTAATGCGTAAAAAGCTCGACTCAATCGCGCCATGTGCTACTGCGTAAAAACGCACTACATAAGCAAAAATAATGGTAAATACACTGCCAGTGAGTAACAAGCCTATATTTAAGTCGTATGGCTCAAGCACACGGTTTACCGTATTTTCTAACAGCGTAAGCGGTAATAGCACCGCAATAGCCAGTACTGTTCCTGGTAAAGCGTAGCCGGTGCTAGCTAATCGCCCCGGAATAAGTGGATAATTTTGCTTGGCTATACGTTGATAAAACACCACTAATACACTAAGTAACAGCGTTACTACGCTTACTACTATAGCTACCTTTAAACTTTGCCACGCATAGCTAAAAAACTCACTACTCCATGCTTGATCAAAATAAACAATCGCGTACTTTATTAACACAGCGATAGGTATAACAAAGGCAACAATTAAAATCACACTGCAAAATAGCGTTGCCAGCCAAGCCGACTTGCCTTTTAATATATAAAGCGCTTCACTATTTATACCCGACTGACGCTCAAACACCGCTTGATTACGGCGACTAAAGCGCTCCGCCATTAAGGCTAAAAACAATAGTAATAACATCACGCCCGATATTTTAGCTGCAGCGGTTAACGAGTAATAACCAAACCAAGTATCGTATACGGCAGTGGTTAAGGTGCTTACAGCAAAGTAGCTTACTGTGGCAAAGTCAGCCATGGTTTCCATACTAATTAGCGCTAGCGCAGCTACAATTGCGCCGCGCGATAACACTAAGCTCACCCTAAAAAAGCTCTGCCACGACGACAGCCCCATTAACTGGCTAGCCTGTACTAACTTAAAAGACTGCTCACGCAAGGCTGTTTTAAAAATTAAATATAAATAGGGATAAAGCACCAGTGCAAGCATTACAATAGCGCCGGGCAAAGTGCGTATATCAAAAAACCAGTAATCATCCGGCGATTGCCACCCAAACCAGTCTCTGAGAGTATTTTGTACTGGGCCTGCGTAATCAAGCAAGTCGGTATAAACATAGGCAATAATATAGGTAGGCATAGCCAGTGGCAGCATTAACGCCCATTCAAACTGTTTTTTACCCGGGAACTGGCAATAAGCGGTTAGCCAGCCAAGTGGTAAGGCAATAGCACAGCTTAGTACACACACACCTAAAATAAGTAATACGGTATTAGAAATGTAATCCCACAGCACTGTATCCCAAAGATGCGAAAACACCTCTGAGTTACCTTGTAGAGATTCAAATAGCAGAAAAAACAATGGGGTCGACAGTAATAATCCTGTCGACCATGCAAAAAGCTGCCATTTAGACAGCTGAAATTTATAAGTCATTTAAAGATCGAATTTCACCTCATCAATTAGCCTTAACGCTAACGGACGATATTTACTAATTTCATCAAGTGGTAAGCTATCTTCTTTAAAGCTTCCCCAAGATGCAACTAAACTTGATAATTCTACGCCTGGCTTAACCGGGTATTCCATATTAATTGAAGCGTACATGTTTTGCGCTTTATTGTCGGTCATATACTCTAGGAGTTTCAAGGCATTTTCAGGGTTTTTAGCGTATTTTGTAATAACTGCACCCGACACATTTATATGCGAGCCGCGATTGATTTGGTTCGGAAAGTTAATATTTACCGCTTGTGCCCATTCTTTTTGGGTTTCATCTTGCAGCATTTTACCTAAATAGTAACTATTGCCAAATGCAAGATCGCACAAACCTTCTTTTACTGCTTTTACTTGCGCTCTATCGTTACCTTGTGGTTTACGCGCTAAATTTGCTTTAACCCCCTCAAGCCATACTTTGGTATCTGCTTCACCATGGTGTGCAATCATGGATGCAACTAAACCCAAATTATACGGATGTTTACCAGAGCGAGTACATATTTGCCCTTTATATTTTGGATCGGCCAAATCTTCATAAGTCAGCTCAGGTAGCGCGCCCACACGCTCTTTTGACGAGTAAACATTACGTACTCGCTTAGTAAGTGCCACCCACTGGCCGTCGCCATCACGAAATGCCGCAGGCACATTGTTATTAATTGCTTCGCTACTAATAGTTTGCGTTAAATCTAAATCTTCAAGTTGGATTAAGGCGCTAAAATTAGACGTTAATACTAAATCGGCTTTGCTGTGTTTACCTTCGCGCTTAACGCGCTCTATTAAGCCTTTATTAGCAAACACTACATTTGTTTTAATTCCAGTTTGTTTGGTAAAGTCATCTAAAATTGGTTTTATTAAAAAAGGCTGTCGAAAAGAATAAATATTAACGGACTCAGTTGCAAAAACGGGTGCCGACACAGCCAAACCAACTACAATTGCGAATACTTTTTTCATATTTCCCACCTGAATAATAACTATTATCAATAATTCTACCGTGCCTTACCCAAAAGTGCACACTTTATATAATCTGATCCTGTTAAAATCGCTAAAATAGAAAACCAACGTAAGACATATCCTACAAACGTGACAGCCAATGATGAAAACACAACATGAAAAACCATAACAAACAAAGTAACCAATTGTTTTAATTAAAGTAAGTTATTTTAACTATTACGACTATAGCAATTAATTAGCAACCTATACTTCTTTAAAATATCGTACCGCCTATAATTAACTTAACAACCAAGCAGTGATGCTTAACGAGTAAATGGAAACGGACAACTTACTCGACCAACCAATGATTTAGGTTACTAATACAAAACGGATTTTAGGACAGGCTCTAGGAGAGCAGCACAATGGAATGTCTTAAAGGATAGCATCTGGATGATGCGTAAAGGATAGCAACAAAGGATTTACGTTGTTTTACAGGATGTTGAGGAAATAAAGGATACAGGCAGGAGCGCCTACATTACATAGAACTAAAAAGTAATATTGTAATAACAAGGATTTGTAAGAATTTGGAGTTGATTAAGTTCAATTGCAGGATGCAGAAAATTAGAAGATTCCGCAAGCGCGCCTAGAGATAGAGCGCGCTTTTCTTTGCCTAAAATAAATTGCTCAATGTATTTGTACAGCGCCTTGAAGTTGTTTTACTGCAAGCCGCCAAGAGCATATAAACGGTTTAAATTTTAATACACACGTATTTTTCTTCTAGGTACTCATTTAACCCTTGGTGCCCCCCTTCACGGCCAAGGCCCGATTGCTTAACACCACCAAATGGCGCTACAGGGTTAGAAATAACGCCTTCGTTTACACCAATCATGCCAAACTCAAGACCTTCGCTAATGCGATAAACCTGCTTAATATTTTGGCTGTAAAAATAAGCGGCTAAGCCGTAAGGTACGTCGTTTGCTAGAGTAAGTACTTCGCTTTCATCATCAAAAGGAATAATTGTTAATACTGGACCAAATACTTCTTCATGGTAAATATCCATGTCGGTAGTGACGTTATTTACAATCAACGGGTTTTGAAAGCTGCCACCTAAATCACTGTTATCACCAATCAATACTGCCCCTTTATCTAGTGCGTCTTGTACTAGCTGCTGTACTTTTTCTTTTGCCTTAGGGTAAATAAGCGGGCCGATATCAACATCTGCTGTAAAGCCATTACCGACTTTTAAAGCAGCCACCTTAGGGGTTAGTTTATTTAGTACCGCATCAATAATATTACGCTGAATAAAGATACGGTTTGCAGCAACACAAGCTTGCCCACTATTTCTAAACTTAGCAGCCATTAACCCCTCAATAGCTGCATCGAGGTCTGCATTATCAAAAATAATGAAAGGTGCGTTTCCTCCAAGCTCCATAGAAGTGCGCTTAATAGTACCTGCGCATTGCGCTAATAACTGCTTGCCTACCCCCGTTGATCCGGTAAAAGTAAACTTACGCACTATCTCAGAGTCGGTTAGTATTTTTCCTACTTTTTTAGCATTTTGCGATACTAAGACGTTAAATGCCCCTTTTTCAAACCCTGCTTGATCGGCTAAATAGGCAAGTGCAATAGCGCATAATGGGGTGTGCTCTGAAGGTTTTAATATAAAACTACAACCGGCTGCATAGGCGGGGGCAACTTTACGCGTAATCATAGCAACAGGAAAATTCCATGGCGTGATCCCTGCAACAACTCCTACAGCCTGCTTAAAGCTGGTTAACCTATGGGTGTTGTCGGTAGCAGGTATAACATCGCCATAGCTGCGCTTAGCTTCCTCGGCAAACCATTTTATAAAGCCTGCGCCGTAATCTATTTCGCCCAATGCTTCTTTAAGTGGTTTACCTTGCTCTTTGGTCATTAACTCTGCAAGCGTTTGCTTGTGTTTTATAACTAGCTCATACCAGCGCATCAAGGTTTCGCTTCGCTGCGTAGCATTGGTTGCTTTTAATTTAACAAATGCGCTTTGAGCTGCAACAATTGCATTATTCACACCCTGCTCATCAATATCGCTTACATCAACAATGCTTTTTTCGGTAGCAGGATCATCAACACTAAAGTGTGTGTCTGTTTTATAAAATTCACCATTAATAAACGAGTCAGAAAAAATAAGATTACTCAAAATAAACCTCCAAATTACGTTTAAGGTGTTAGCTTTTAATGCGTGCCATAGAGCCAAGGCTAACTTTTTAGATAAATCTGCGCGAGGTAAACTCCCGCCTACCCTGCGGTGTACAAACAAAAAAGCCGCTGTATTAAACAGCGGCTTTTATTATATTAATCGTTAAAAGCTAGTGCTCTTCATTAACTATATTAACGTTATACTTAGGTATTTCAACCACTAGGTCTTCATCTCTAATAATTGCTTGGCAACCTAAGCGCGACTCTGGCTCTAAGCCCCATGCTTTATCAAGCATATCGTCTTCTAACTCGTCGCTTTCTTCTAGCGAATCAAAGCCTTCGCGGATCACTAAGTGGCACGTGGTACACGCACATGACTTTTCACATGCGTGAGCAATGCTAATGCCATTTTTAAGGGCGACATCAAGAACCGTTTGACCACTAGGTGCTTCAATTGCAGCGCCATCTGGACACAATTCTGGATGGGGAAGAAAAATAATTTGTGGCATTCTAATCTCTCTTAAATATTGTCTACTGACTGCCCAGTAAGAACTTTTTTAATTGATGCATCCATTCTGCGTGCGGCAAAATCGCTGCTGGCGTTATCCATTTTTTCAATCGCGGTTTTAATCTCGTTTGGTTGCTGCGCATTCTCACGCACTTTTACCAACTCTGCAATTTCAGCTCGTAAATATGCTAGTTGCGCTTCGTCAAGTAAACCACTGTCACTCGCAAGTGATGCCTCTAGTGCTTCAATTACACGTAGTGCTTCTACTTGTTGCTCTTTGAGCATACGCGCTTGCATATCGCCTTTAGCGTTGCTCATTGACTCTTTTAGCATATTAGATACTTGGTCGTCTGATAAACCAAATGACGGTTTAACTTGAATATCTGCTTGTACGCCTGTCGATTTTTCCATTGCCGATACGCTAAGTAAACCATCGGCGTCTACTTTAAACGTAACCCGAATATGTGCAGCACCCGCAGTCATTGGCGGAATACCTTTTAAACTAAACTTAGCAAGAGAGCGACAATCGTCTACCAATTCGCGCTCACCTTGTAGTACGTGCAACGACATGGCTGTTTGGCCATCTTTAAAAGTAGTAAACTCTTGGGCACGTGCTACTGGAATAGTGGTATTACGTGGAATAATTTTTTCCACCAAGCCACCCATAGTTTCAAGACCTAGCGATAGCGGTAATACATCAAGTAACAACATATCTGAATCAGGTTTATTACCTATTAACACGTCTGCTTGCAACGCAGCGCCTAGCGCTACAACGCGATCGGGATCAATTGACGTTAGTGCTTCTTTATTAAAAAACTCACTAACTTGGCTGCGTACTAATGGCATGCGAGTAGAGCCACCCAC
The DNA here is from genome assembly GCF_040308685.1 of Pseudoalteromonas sp. 20-MNA-CIBAN-0454. Classification (NCBI taxonomy): domain Bacteria; kingdom Pseudomonadati; phylum Pseudomonadota; class Gammaproteobacteria; order Alteromonadales; family Pseudoalteromonadaceae; genus Pseudoalteromonas; species Pseudoalteromonas sp. 20-MNA-CIBAN-0454. The sequence goes on from NZ_JBEOOB010000002.1 coordinate 85,144, forward strand.
CATAATTACTTGCAGCACTTCTTCGTTCTCAATACCAGCATCTTTTACAGCACGGCGACAAGAACGAAGCGTTTTTTTAACGAGTGATATCGCAAGCTCGTCAAGTTTTTCGCGGGTCACTTCAACCATGTGTTTCTCATCATCAAACTCAAGCCCAACATTAACAGTTGAGTATTGGCTTAATGCTTCTTTACAGGCTTTAGCTTTATTAATAAATAAGCGCAGTACCGCTGGAGATAAAGTGGTTACACCCGTTTGCTGCTTTAAGTAATCAACAATCAGTGAGTCAAAGTCATCGCCGCCTAGGCTTGAGTCGCCACCAGTAGCTAATACTTCAAATACACCTTGGTGCAAGCGCAAAATTGATATATCGAAGGTGCCACCGCCTAAATCGTAAACAGCAATAATACCTTCTTGACCCGAGTCTAAACCATAAGCAACAGCGGCTGCCGTTGGCTCGTTTAATAATCGCAGTACGTTAATACCTGCAAGTTCAGCGGCATCTTTTGTACTTTGGCGCTGAGCGTCATCAAAGTATGCCGGTACAGTAATAACTGCACCTAATATTTCTTGATTACCAAAGCTTTGTTCTGCACGGGCTTTTAATGCAGCTAAAATATGGCTAGATGCTTTAACTGGGCTGATTTTTCCAGCAGCTGTTTCTATGGCAAGTGCACCATCGTGCTGACAAAATTGATACGGTAGTTGCCCATAGCTTTGTTCTATTTCTGCTTGGGTTTTACCTAAAAAGCGCTTAACTGAAATTAGCGTATTAACGGGATCTTGCGTTGCTGATTTTACAGCTTCGCTGCCTACAGTGATCCCACCCGCCTGATAGCGCACTACCGAAGGAAGCATTGCTTCACCTAAGTCATCTGTTAAGGTGCGTGCTTCGCCACTTTGTACCGTGGCTACCAATGAGTTAGTTGTACCTAGGTCAATACCTATGGCTAGTTTATGTTCATGTGGTGCCGCGCTCTGCCCCGGCTCAGCAATTTGCAATAATGCCATAATATTTTTTAAACTCGCTTTACCTTGCTTTATAAATTAGCAAGTTAGGTGATTAGTCATCAAATAAACTGTCTTCAATACGCTCTAGTTCGTCACGTAGTTTATAAACAAATTTTAGTTTACGAACATTATCTGCAGCAGCTTGGTATTGCTGCTCGTCGTTACTTGCTAATTGCTGTGCAAGTTGTGCACTGTATTGTTCGTTAAGTTGCTTGATTTGCTTTTCAAAATTAGCGATTGCAGTGTCAGGATTGCTCGCTGACGTTAGCTCTTCTAACTCTTCGCGAAGTTCCATTTGCTGCATTAAAAATGCCGGATCTTGCAAGGTTTGTTGCTCAGCACGAATATCGACACCCAACTCACTTAACATATATTCGGCACGCTTTACTGGGTGCTTTAATATTTGTAGTCCGTCGTTAATTTCTGCGGCGCTTTGCACGGCCATTAATTTATCGCGACTGCTGGCGTTGGCATGGCGATCGGGGTGCACTGCACGCTGTAGCTCTAAGTAGTGCTTGTTAACTATTACTAAATCAATATTGTAGTCAACTGGTATTGCAAATAATTCAAAATAGCGCATAACTTCAACCAATAATATTCAGAAATTAATTTCAAAAATAACAAAGCCCTACGTTTATTGGCAGGGCTTGTTTTATACCCAAGTAACTTAGGTATTCAAAACACGTTTAAATTTAAACGGTAAAGCTTTCGCCACAACCACACTCGTCAGCTTGATTAGGGTTAGTAAATTTAAACCCTTCATTCAAGCCTTCTTTAGTGTAATCGAGCTGCGTGCCGTCAATGTAAACTAAGCTTTTAGCATCAACAATTAAGGTAACGCCTTTTGCTACAAATGTTTCGTCGTCGTCGTTTAGCTCGTCAACAAACTCAAGTACATAGGCAAGACCTGAACAGCCCGTCGTTTTAATGCCAACGCGCAGGCCTAAACCTTTACCGCGATTTGCTAAAAATGATTGTACGCGGTTTGCTGCCGCATCTGTCAATGTCACTGCCATGGAACTCTCTTACTTCGCTTGTTTACTTTTATAATTTGCAATTGCTGCTTGAATTGCATCTTCGGCTAAAATTGAACAGTGAATTTTCACTGGTGGTAACTCTAGCTCTGCACTTATATCAGTATTTTTAATAGTCGCTGCTTGCTCTAGTGTTTTGCCTTTAACCCACTCTGTTACCAGTGAAGATGAAGCAATTGCACTACCACAACCATACGTTTTAAATTTTGCATCTTCGATAATACCATCGGCAGATACTTTAATTTGTAACTTCATTACGTCACCACATGCTGGTGCGCCTACCATACCCGTTGCCACTGACGGATCATTTTTGTCTAAAACACCTACGTTACGTGGGTTTTCTACGTGGTCGATTACTTTATCACTGTAAGCCATAATTCTATCCTCACTACCTGCTAGGTATGTACTCGCACTATTATTAGTGGTGAGCCCATTCAACTGAATCTAAATCAATACCTTCTTGATGCATCTCCCAAAGTGGAGACATTTCACGTAGGCGACCGATAGAGTTTTTCATTAACTCAACGGTGTAATCAATCTCTTCTTCGGTGGTAAAACGACCAATACTAAAACGAATTGAGCTATGTGCTAATTCGTCGTTACGGCCAAGTGCACGTAAAACATAAGAAGGCTCTAAGCTTGCTGACGTACAGGCTGAACCTGACGATACTGCAATGTCTTTTACTGCCATTAGTAACGACTCACCTTCAACAAAGTTAAAGCTGATATTTACAATGCCTGGTACTGATTGGTCTTGTGTACCGTTAAAGTACACTTCTTCCATATCACTCATAATACCGTCAATTAAGCGCTTACGTAGGGCGCTTATATGTGCATGGTCTTTTTCGAAATCTTGCTTAGCAACTCTAAACGCTGTACCCATACCCACTAACTGATGCGTAGCAAGTGTGCCAGAGCGCATACCACGTTCGTGGCCGCCACCGTGCATTTGTGCTTCTAGGCGAGCGCGCGGTTTACGACGAACGTAAAGTGCACCAACACCTTTAGGACCATATACTTTGTGGCCTGAGAACGACATAAAATCAACTTTAAGCTGTTGTACGTCAATTAATACTTTACCTGCGCTTTGCGCTGCATCTACGTGGAACATAATTTTACGTTCGCGACACATTTCGCCAATAGTAGCGATATCTTGAATTACACCTAGCTCGTTATTAACATGCATGATGCTTACAAGTACGGTGTCGTCACGCATAGTGTCGGCAAGTTTTTGTAAATCAAGTAGGCCGTTTTCTTCAACGTCCATATAGGTTACTTCAAAACCTTGACGCTCAAGCTCACGACACGTGTCGATTACAGCTTTGTGCTCAGTTTTAGCGGTAATAATATGCTTACCTTTCTTTTTGTAAAACTGTGCTGCGCCTTTTATTGCTAGGTTATTTGATTCAGTTGCACCCGAAGTGAAAACAATTTCACGTGGGTCTGCATTAATTAAATCAGCAACATCGGTACGTGCTTGATCAACCACTTCTTCAGCTTGCCAACCAAACCTATGTGAACGTGACGCAGGATTACCAAAATTACCGTCCATTGTCAGGCATTGCATCATTTCTTTGGCAACACGTTCGTCAACAGGCGTGGTTGCTGCGTAATCTAAATAAATCGGTAACTTCATTTCTCTCTCCGCTGCAGGTCAACCTTAAAGTTGACAGCTTACTTGAATATTTTCCAACTGCTTAATTGCATCATTAACACTGTTATCTTGGCGTAATGCGATTTCTTTCACATCAGATTTCTCTACCAATTCAGCAAGGGTAATATTATCTAAAAATTCTTCTATTCGTGCGCTTAATTCTGACCACAAATTGTGAGTTAAACAGCGCATACCACTTTGGCAACCTATATCACTTTTTTGGCAACGTGTTGCATCAACTGACTCATCTACTGCATTTATCACATCACCAACAGAAATAGCGTCCGCTTTACGCCCCAATAAATAACCACCGCCAGGGCCGCGAACAGAGCTTACCAAACCGTTTTTACGTAAACGGGCAAACAACTGTTCAAGGTAAGACAAAGAAATTTCTTGTCGCTGTGAAATATCAGCAAGGGCAACAGGACCTACACCTGTGTGCAGTGCAACATCCAGCATAGCTGTAACGGCATACCTGCCTTTTGATGTTAACTTCATAACGCCCTCCGCACAAAAGAGTGCAAATTTTAATTACCAGAGTAAATTAGTCAAGTATTAAAACTTAAAACCAGTTCTTAGCTAAACACGTAATACCTGAGTGTTTTACTCAAGTATTACGTCCTATTGTAATTACCTGAGTAATTTAGTCAAGTATTAGCGCGTTATTTAATCGTAGCTTGTTATAACTAATTGCTATAACCATTATTATTTAGGTATCGACTTATTTATAGAGGTTAAAATTCCACGTAAAATGTTCATTTCAGCATCTTCAGGGCGAGCACGATTAAACATACGACGTAACTTGGTCATAACCATGCCTGGGTGCTGCTTAATGATAAACCCAGTATTAAACAGTGTCTCTTCAAGATGCCCGTAAAATAACTCAGTTTGTTTTGAGCTAGGGTAAACGGTGTCATCTTCTTCGGCTATTTTAGGTTGCTGATTTAAAAACGCCATTCGCGTTTCGTAGCATAATGTTTGCACTGCCATAGCTAAATTAAGCGAGCTGTACTCTGGATTTGCCGGAATACATACATGATAATTGCAAAGCTGTAATTCATCGTTGCTCAAGCCGCTATTTTCACGACCAAACACCAAAGCAACCGGGCCATTAACTGCTTCGCTTACTAGCTTTTCACCACATTCACGTGGTTCAACCATAGGCCAAGATAGTGTGCGAGAGCGCGCACTCGTGCCAATAGTTAACGCGCAATCGGCAATTGCATCAGCAACAGTATCAACAATCACAGCATTACCTAAAACATCACTTGCTCCAGCGGCTAATGCACTGGCATGGCTGTCGATTTCACACGCTGGGTCGACTAAATAAAGCTTTGATAAGCCCATGGTTTTCATGGCGCGAGCCGCCGAGCCAATATTACCTGAGTGTGATGTGTTAACTAAAACAACGCGAATATCATCTAAGATCATTGCTGTGCTACTTTGTTTGCTGCAAAAAATTGCGCAAATTCTACCATGTAATTAAAAACACGGCTACGATAAGCGCAGCCGTGAATAGGGTTCAGCTCAAAAGACAAACCATGTTTAGGTTTATATACCAGCTTATTTAAAGCACACACTTAGTGATCGCAAGCCAACACCCTTTACTTATGTCCAAACACTGCGCTGCTTTTATCTTTTATTAAATCAAATAGCAGTAATTAAGCTGTTCCGCCTACTGTTAACTTGTCTATTTTCAAACTAGGTTGACCCACCCCAACAGGGACGCTTTGGCCGTCTTTACCGCACACGCCAACGCCTTTATCAAGCGCAAGGTCGTTACCTACCATAGATATTTGCTGCATTACTTCTGGGCCGTTACCTATTAAGGTTGCGCCTTTAATTGGTTGGGTAATTTTACCGTTTTCGATTAAATAGGCTTCTGATGCGCTAAATACAAATTTACCTGACGTTATATCAACTTGTCCGCCACCAAAATTAGGCGCAAACACGCCTTTTTTAACACTACTGATAATATCTGCTTGGCTGTGCTCACCGCCTAACATGTAAGTATTGGTCATGCGTGGCATAGGTAAATGTGCGTACGATTCACGGCGTGCGTTACCCGTTGGGCTAACGCCCATTAGGCGCGCGTTCATTTTATCTTGCATGTAGCCTTTTAAAATACCGTTTTCGATAAGTACGTTATAGGCCGCAGGTGTGCCTTCGTCGTCTACGTTAAGTGAGCCACGACGATCAGCCATAGTGCCATCATCAACCACAGTACATAGCTCAGACGCTACTTTTTGCCCTACTTTTCCGCTAAACGCCGAGGCGCCTTTACGGTTAAAGTCGCCCTCTAGGCCGTGGCCTACGGCTTCGTGTAATAATACACCTGGCCAGCCATTTCCTAGCACCACTTCCATGGTTCCGGCTGGTGCATCAATGGCTTCTAGGTTCACCTTTGCTTGGCGTACTGCCTCTTCTGCAAACTCCATCCAACGTGGTTTACCCTCTACTAACTCTTTAAAATAACCATAATCTAAACGCGCACCACCACCGGCTCCACCGCGTTCACGACGACCATTTTTTTCAAGTAGTACTGAACAATTTAAACGAATAAGTGGGCGAATATCGGTGGCAAAAGTACCGTCGCTAGCGGCAATAAGTACTTCTTCGTACACGGCCGACATTGAACTTATTACTTGCTCTGCGTCGGGTGCTAGTTCACGAATATAGTTTTCAAGCTCTCGTAACAAATTTACTTTATCGGTATCGCTCATACTTGAAATTGGCTGATGCGGGGCAAACTGCTGCTTTGCAGTTACATCGCTAAATACTTGAATTGATTTATTTTCACCGGCCTCGGCAATACTACGCGCTGCAGTTGCGGCTTTATTAAGTGCTTCAAGGGTGATTGCATCTGAGTACGAAAAACCGGTTTTTTCGCCGCTTACTGCGCGTACACCTACGCCTCGTTCAACATTGTATGAACCTTCTTTTATTAAGCCGTCTTCAAGTACCCATGATTCATGGTGACTTGATTGAAAGTATAAATCAGCGTAATCCACCTTATGTTGATGAATGTAGGCGAGCGTTTTTTCGAGTTCTTCTCGATTTAGCTGGCTGTCGTGTAATAAATGCTGTTCAACCGTATTCATAATAAATGCTCTCTAAATCGTTGATGAGATTGCACTGGCATATCTCGTCGAATTTTGTGTAATTGCTTTAAATCTAACGTGGCGCTTATAAAGCCTGTGCCCGTGGGCAACTCACTTAATGTATCTCCCCAAGGAGACAGAACTATACTGTGGCCATAGGTTTGGCGGCCATTTTCATGTGCTCCATATTGCGCTGCAGCAATCACATAACATTGTGTTTCTATTGCACGAGCCGCCAATAAAGGTTGCCAATGGGCTTGTCCGGTCACTACCGTAAAGGCGCTAGGGACTAATATAACTTCTGCACCTTGGCGTACAAGTTGAGTATATAAAGTACTAAAACGCAGATCATAACATACTGTTAAGCCTATTTTACCAAAGGGAGAGTCGACAACAACAACTTCATTTCCTGCTTGAGTAAAGTCTGATTCTCGATAGCTGGCTGTTGAATCGTCAACTGTTACATCAAATAAATGCATTTTATTGTAGCTGGCAACGAGCTCACCTTGGGCATTAAATAAGTGCGACGCGGCGTAATATTTATTGTCGTTATAAGGTTCTGGCATAGTACCAGCGCTTAACCAAATATTATGCAATTGGCACAGCTCGCTTAACTGCTGCTTATAACGCTCTGCATGCTTAGCCACTTTTAAGGTATCGTTACCCGATTTACTAAACACTAAAAAGGCTTCAGGCAAGCACACTAATAGTGGCCTTGTAGTGGGTAATTGTTGTAACTGATTAACTAGCGTTTGTATGTTTTGCTCAGGATCAACCCCTGAGCACATTTGCAGAGCAATAATTGTCGGAATTGCTTCACTCATAAGGTAGCACTCATTGGCTATTTCTCATTGACTATTTTTCATTGGGTAACGCTCACCTCAGCGTCTTTTAGTTTAAGCTTTGTTGCTGCTTGAGGCTGATTTTGCGCCGCTTGTGGTAGCGTTACTTCACGACTTTTACGGTCAAGTTCTTGTACTTGCGGGTCATTCATTTTACCGGTTACTTTAAAGTTTATTTCGGAAATAACGCGCGCCGAGTGAATCACTTTATCTATAGCAAGCGCAGCAAGGCCGGTAACGGGGTTAACCATCCAAGCTACTATTATAGGTATGCTGGAGGTTACTTGCGGCGCAACCGCTAGGTCGTAGTCTATTTCTAGGGTATTTAAATTAGCATAACCTTTAATGGTTAAGTCGGCTGGTACGCCATCCATTTTAGTATCTTGAGTGTAGGCAATGCCTTTATCAAGCTGCATTGTGCCTTGCATGCTGTTATAAAAAAAGCCTTTGGAAAACACATCTCTAAAATCGAGTTTTAATTTACGCACTAGTGAATCTAGGCTCAGTAACGAGAACACCCGCGCGCCACCATCACTAACCTCGGTTAAATGTCCTTCGCCTAAACGCCAATCAATATTGCCCGACAGACTTGCTACATCAAGGTTATACGGGGCTGCTTGCCATGCAAGATTATAGTTAATGGTTGCGTTTGAATCTTTAATTGCAGTGGTTAAGTCAAACTCATTAAATAATGCGCCTATATCCTCACTTTTAAGCTCACCGCTGAGTTGCGTTTGGCCATTTTGCCACTGCCCATGGGTGCGTAAAATATGATCGTTCTTATCAACCACTAACTCAGAAATAACAAGCCGCTTACCATCCCCCAATAAAGACGCGCTTACTTTACCTAACTGATACTGACTCACCTTACAGTCGCCACATTCAAATTCTATTGCGGGTAGCTGAGTAAGCCAGCTTACGTCATCGGCTGTTTCTGTGCTTGCAACTGGCTTAACGTTTGCAGGTTCAATAAAGTTAACCCTTAAATAATCGCTATTAATTCGAATCGGCTGGCTGGCTTGCGAGATAGGAATTAGCACCCCTGCACGCAACTCTTTAGCATTTAACTTTAGGTATAAATCGTTTTGGGTAGGTGCTAAGCGCATTTCAAAGTCATTAAATTGCACGTCACTAATATTAAGTTTTTCTATATTAGCAAGTACTTCATGCAGTGGTGGCATAACACTAGCTGATGCTTGCTCTGAGCCTTGCTTAGATACATTTATAATTTGCTCAATTAACTCTAGCCACGGAAGAAAATCGGTTTGTGGTAAATTAATACTAACCGCTAAATCTTTTTTATTAAGCCCTAAATCATTTTTACCGATAACAAAATGAGCATTGTTAAAGTGGGTGTTGGCGTTATCTAAAATGGCGTTAAAATAAAATAACTGCTTTATATTAGCGGTAATTAAGTTAGATATATTATCGCCTTGAATAACTGCATTGAGTGGCCATGGTTGCTCGCTGCTTTTAGCATAGTCACCCGGTAAAGTACTGCTTAAACCAATTAATGACGAGGTTACTTGCGCACGATAATCAAACCCTTGTTCGGTAAAGTTAAGCACTAAACCAATATCTGCTGCACTTTTCCCGCTAAGGTAGTTTTTTAATAACCCTTGGCCGCTCGCAATAAGAGTCTCGGCATCTAGCTGTGCTTTTATGTTTATATTGGCGCGATAATCTTGCTCAATACTTTTGCTGTCATAGTTAATATTGAGTGGCATGCCCAACCATGTTGCAGTGGCATTAGTGAGGGTTATTTCATTGTTTTTAAAATGCAGCTCGCCGTTTAAGTTATCCAGTTCAATGCCTGGAGTCGCAATATAAACAGGTAAGTCTATTAAATTTACTTTGCCGCTCACACTTGCACCATTAGCAAATTTAGAACCAATTAACAGCTCTATACCTGCACTAGCTTCGCCTTTACCTTGCACAATTTTAAAAATTTCAGCAAGCGGGCTGGCAAGTGGCGTGGCCGCAAAAAAGTCGTGCATTTTTTCAAGCTCAGCTTGCTTATCTATTTTAACTACTAGCTCATCGGCATGCATTAAATCGCTAATGCTAACGCGTACACTACTGCCCACAGCTAAATTTACTAACTTGCCTTGCTGGCTATAAATATCCATGCGCTCGTTGGCAAAATGTAACTGGGCGCTGGCGTTAGTAACTGCAGGCCAGTCGGGATCAAACTGATAAGTGGCGTTATCTATTTGTGCTAACACATCAAACTGCCCAGAGCCGTCACTAAATGGAAAGCCTGTTAGCGGGCCTGCAAAAAGCACTTGTGCTTTTGACACTTCACCGCCTTTTATAGCGCCATTTAAATAGCTAACTAATTCAGGGCTCATCGCTTTTAAAGGAAAATAATGCCCAGCAATACTCGCGTCGGGTGCAAATGCTTCGGCGTATAAATCTAAACGCGGTTCGTCGCCTAAGCTAAGCTGCATTTCTGCAGCAAAGGTTACTTCATCATTATTAAACCAAATATTGTCACTACTAATGTGCCAAGCATTACTGCGCTTGGCTAAATTGAGCTCTATATTTAATTGCTCATAATCTATATTTTTGCTAAAACTATCACCGGTAATTAGGCTGTTATTTTCACCAAACAGGGTAATTCGCCCGTATTGCTGATTAACCAGAGCACTAACTCGCAGTTCTTGTGCGGCAGGTATTGCGTGCTGCTCTTGCCAGCCAATATTATCGGCTTCAAACCACAGCTGCCATTGCTCACTATGGGTATAGTCTAAGTAAGCTTGCTTTATTTGCCCACTAGGTTGGCGCTGTAAAAATGGCGTTAGGTTATTAAAGTTAGTCAGCTCGGCTAAATCGCTAAGTAGCGCTATATCAACTTGCTGTAACCAAATTTTATTTTGCTTACCCAGCAGTGCCTCAAACTCTAAACTCGGCCAGCTTTTATCATTACTATTAAACGCTAACCCCGTGCTTTTCAACCGCCAGCTTTTTTGTTCAGGAAATAAATGAAATCCCCCTTCGCTTAGGCTCAGCTGTTGTTTTTCTCCAGCCAACTCCCAACGTGCAAAACTAGGTAACCACTGTACTTTAACATCACTCACTAAACCTTGATTAAGCTCTAACCAAGCTTGTAAGTTTATGTTGCTGTGCAGTTGCTGTTTTTCGGTATTAATATATTGCGCTAACCAGTTAGATACATCTACCTCATTAGCTTGCACATACATGTCGCCTGCCATTTTTTCAATAGTATCGCCTTTGAGTGCAATTCGCGCATCAAAACTTCCCACCGAAATACCCGGTAATGCTAAGCTACCGCTACCTAAATGTTGCTTATTTTGATTTTGCCAAACAATATTCTCTAACAGTAACTTGCGCTCAGTACCGTCTTCTAAAATAAAGTTAATGCTGGAGTTTTCTATTGCGAAGTGGCCTGTGTCACCCAAAAATAGCTCTTCTATTAACTCTTTTTGTTCAAACGACACTTCGCCTTCATTTTTGGCAAATAAATTAGCTACTTTAATACTGGTATGAAAGCCATTTATTACAAAGTAGTTTGACTTTAATTGCAGCGTTTTTAAGCTTTCCCACAAGTTAAGCTCTAAGCTGGTTTTAGCTATAGTGAGTGCAATAGGTGCAGTTTGGTTGTCTTTAAATGATAGATTTTCGAGCACTAAAGCAGGCCCGCTACCTTGCCAACTTGCTGAAATAGAGCCGATTGATAAACTAATATCAAACTTGGTATGTAGGTAGTTCTCTATATTATCTTTATAGTCGTTTGCATAAGGTAGGGTATATTTTAAAATAGAAACAGTCACGGCCAGTAACACTAAAATTATGGCACACGTTTGCCATAACTTTCTAAAACAAAAAAAACAGACCGCTTTTGCTTTCATTACATCATTACCACATCAAACTGCTCTTGGCTGTATAAACTCTCAACTTGAATATTGACCTGCTTGCCAATAAATAGTTCTAACTCGGCTAAGTTATGATATTCATCGTTAAGTAATGCTTCACATACCGCTGGCGCGGCATAAACCACAAACTTATCTGCATCGTAAGCACGATTAACCCTCACTATTTCGCGCAGTAATTCGTAGCACACTGTTTCTACTGTTTTTTGTGAACCACGACCAGAACACGCAGGACAAACATCACATAATATATGTTCTAAGCTTTCGCGGGTGCGCTTACGGGTCATTTCTACTAAACCTAATGCCGACAAGCCATTAATATTAGCTTTAGCACGATCTTTTGCTAACGCCGATTCGAGCGAATGCATTACGCGGCGTTTATGATCTTCACTTACCATATCGATAAAATCGATAATAATAATACCGCCTAAATTACGCAGCCTAAGCTGGCGCGCAATAGCAGAAGTTGCTTCAACATTGGTATTAAAAATGGTTTCTTCTAAATTACGATGACCAACAAATGCACCAGTATTAACATCAACCGTGGTCATCGCTTCGGTTTGATCGATAATTAAATAGCCACCCGATTTAAGGGTTACTTTACGATGCAGCGCTTTTTGTATTTCGTTTTCAACATCAAACAAATCAAAAATGGGGCGCTCACCCGGATAATATTCAAGCACTTGCGACAAAATTGGCACAAACTCTTCGGTAAATAATTTAAGCTCTTGGTAGGTTAGTTTAGAGTCAACCCTAATGCGTTCCATGTCTTCGCCCACATAGTCACGTAGCGTTCTAAAAGCAAGGGTTAAGTCTTCATGTAAGATACTGGCTTTACTGGTTTTTTTACGGCGTGACACCACTTTTTGCCACAATTTTTGTAAAAATGCAGCATCGTGCCTTAATTCGGCTTCGCTTGCGCCTTCTGCGGCGGTTCGCACAATAAAGCTGCCGTTTTCATCGCTGTATTCAGCAACGATTTTCTTTAATCTGCCACGCTCTTCTTCTGTTTCTATACGCTGGCTTACGCCAACGTGGGTGGCGTCGGGCATAAACACTAAATAGCGAGAAGGTATGGTAATGTCGGTAGTTAAACGCGCGCCTTTAGTGCCCAGTGGATCCTTTACCACTTGCACCATAATATATTGCCCTTGGCGAACTAACTCACGAATATCTTGTACTTTTTTTATCGGGGTATCGTCAACACCTTCAACAATAGAGGCGCTATTTACAATATCTGAGGCGTGTAAGAATGCAGCTTTTTCAAGGCCTATATCAACAAAGGCGGCTTGCATGCCGGGTAAAACACGGCTAATTTTTCCTAAGTAAATATTACCAACAATCCCTAAATTGCCAATTCGCTCTAATTGTATTTCTTGTAGAACACCGTTTTCTATTAGGGCAACACGGCTTTCACTTGGCGTGACATTAATTAGTAATTCTATACTCATGCTAGCCTCTTAAGAATGTTTGTAATAATTGTTCGGTCTCGTATAAAGGTAAGCCTACTACAGCAAAATAGCTACCCGAAATATGAGTAACAAATCGACCGCCTAAGCCTTGAATGCCATATCCTCCTGCTTTATCTTGTGGCTCGCCACTTTGCCAGTAGGTATGTATTTCATCATCGCTGAGGGTTTTAAAAGTAACATTAGTACTTACTACGCAGCTAAGCACCTTATCTGTTGTTGCAAAAGCAACCGCGGTTAATACCTGGTGAGTATTGCCCGACAAGCGCTTTAATGTATGGGTAAAGTCATTTTCATCACAAGGCTTACCTAGCGATTGATTGTCAATAACCACTACGGTATCGCTGCCTAGCACTGGGCGATCGGTATAACCAAGTGCTACACCCGACTGCGCCTTTAAACGCGCTAAGCGCTCTACATAATCATAAGGTAGTTCATTGGGGAGTTGGCTCTCGTCGGCATCAACACTAAACTGTGTAAATTCGATTCCTAGTTGCGTTAAAAGCTCTTTACGGCGAGGCGAGGCAGATGCCAAATATACGGCGTTGGTCATTATCTGATCCTAAAATGTCTACGGTATTTACGCAGTAATAAAAACACCCATACCCAACTCAACATACCTGTAAGCACAGGCCATAAGTATTGCGGGCTAAAGTACACACCCAATAAAAAGTGATTTAGCCAAAACTGCATTAAGTGATAGAGAGTTAAAAATAAGCCAATTAATAAGCTTTGTTGCCATAGCGAAAAGTTACGGATTTTTTGAAAATTACTGGCGGTAACAAAAATACAGATTGAATAAGTAAGTGAATTAACCCCTAGCGGCGAACCAGAAGCTAAATCTATTAATAAGCCTACAATCCATGCGGTTCCTATATTTAAACGATGTGGCACAGCAAGTGACCAATACATTAATACCAATAGCACCCAGTCAGGACGAAAGGGTTCAAACGAAAACGGTAACGGCATCAAAGCCATTACTAACGCAAAAAAAATGCTCAGTGCAATTAACAACGAATAACGATTAATCATCGCTAACCTGCTCCTGTTGATTTCGCCACAGCACTACTAATAATCTAATACGATCTAGCTGCGCTATGGGTTCTGCATAAACTTGTGCAAACGGCTGGCCTTCATCGCGATTTATTTCAGTAACTACGGCAACTGGGTAGCCCTCCGGAAAGATGCCTCCAAGACCTGAGGTCACTAATACATCGCCAATACGTACATCTAGGCTATGCGGTACATGAGAGAGCTTAACAACATTAATTTTACCTATGCCTTCAACCACTGTACGCACATCGTTACGTAAAATACGTACCGGCGTAGCGTGGGTAGTGTCGGTCATTAATAACACGCGTGAGGTGGTTGAGCCTACTTTGGTAAGCTGCCCTACTACACCCATATCATCAATTACGGCTTGGCTTTCGCTAAGTCCATTGGTGGTTCCTCGGTTTATAACAACTTGATGACTATACGGGTTTGAATGAACTGACAGTACTTGCGCAATAATTTTACGATTTGACGGTTTAGCCGATGAGCCTAATAAGGCGCGCAATTTTTGATTCTCTCTGCTCAAAAACTGGTATTGCTGTAGCTGCTCGCTTTGCAGCATTTGCTTTTTTTTCAGCGCTTCATTTTCGGTAAGTAATTGATCGCGGGTATGTAAGCTTTTTGCACCAAAGCTAAATACTTCGTAGGGTAAATTAGCCACATAAATTAATGGGCTAACCAGTGTATTTAAACTAGTACGAACGTTTGTTCCACCTTCGGTGTACTTATCGCCAATAATCAGTATGACACTCAAAAGCACTGCGACAAAGAGTCGCAGTTGCAAGGAGACGGTTTGTGCAAACATTGATTTCATTAGTCGTAACTAAATACATCACCGCCGTGCACGTCTATCATTTCAAGCGCTTTACCACCACCACGGGCAACACATGTAAGCGGATCATCAGCAACCACAACCGGAATACCAGTCTCTTCCATTAATAAACGATCTAAATCTTTTAGTAATGCACCACCACCGGTTAACACCATACCGTGCGCTGAAATATCTGACGCTAGCTCTGGCGGTGATTGCTCAAGGGCAACCATTACAGCACTAACAATTCCCATTAATGGCTCTTGTAGCGCTTCAAGAATTTCGTGCGAGTTTAATATAAATGAGCGCGGTACGCCTTCGGCTAAATTACGGCCACGCACTTCAATTTCGATTGGTTCATCGGTTTTAAAAGCAGAACCAATTTGATGCTTAATATTTTCAGCAGTAGCTTCGCCTATCAGGCTACCAAAGTTACGACGCACATAATTAATAATTGCCTCGTCAAACTTATCGCCACCAATACGTACCGACGAGGAGTAAACTACGCCGTTTAACGAAATAATAGCCACTTCGGTAGTACCGCCACCAATATCAACAACCATAGAACCTGTGGCTTCTGATACCGGTAAACCTGCACCAATTGCCGCAGCCATTGGCTCTTCAATTAAATACACTTCGCGAGCACCCGCTCCCATTGCAGATTCACGTATTGCACGTTTTTCTACTTGGGTTGCACCACAAGGCACACATATAAGTACACGTGGACTTGGACGCATAAAGTTATTGTTATGCACTTGCTTAATAAAATGCTGTAACATTTTTTCGGTAACATAAAAATCGGCAATTACGCCGTCTTTCATTGGTCGAATAGCTTTAATGTTACCAGGCGTACGGCCTAACATCTGCTTTGCTTCAGTACCTACTGAAGCAACGCTTTTAGGCCCACCAGCACGCTCTTGACGAATAGCAACCACTGATGGTTCGTTAAGTACTATGCCTTCTTCTTTTACATAAATGAGGGTATTGGCTGTACCCAAGTCGATCGATAGATCGTTTGAAAAAATACCACGGAGTTTTTTAAACATGAGGCTGGATGACCTTTGAAATACGTTCTTATTTAAGCTGCTTTCACTTTAATACGCTAATATAATGAGCGATATTAAGCACAGCTGCCTTTGTAATTTAGTTAAAAAAGGAAGCAAAGCTTCCTATTTATCGTTCGCGAACTAAGCGAAAACCTATGTAGTTAGCTCTAAAGTCGGGCGCTAATATTAATCGCGTTGAGGCACGTGCAAGGCTAGGCGCAAAATTCCACGCTCCACCTCTAACCGCAACATCCGACTCACCCGAGTTTTTGTTAGTCCATTCCCATACATTGCCTACGGTATCGTATAAACCAAATGCATTAGGAGAAAATGATCCTACCGGTGCAGCACTCTTGTTTGACCATTGACTACCACACCAGCCACAATTCGCTAAATTTTTACCAATATCGTTACCCCAAGGGTATTCTGTTTGACTACCTGCGCGTGCAGCGTATTCCCACTCAACCTCATTAGGTAAACGAAACTGTTGACCTGTTTGCCCTGACAACCAATCAGCATACGCTTTAGCGTCGCTATAAGTTAAACAAACAGCCGGAAAATCACTTGTTTGCTCAAACCCAGGATTACGCCAATTTAAATTAGCTTCCCATACGGGTTCGCCATTTAAATAATAGGCGCAGCCTTTACCTTGCTCAGCTTGTGTTTTGTAGCCTGTATTAGCAGCAAACTGCTCATACTCACCTACTGTCACTTCTTTGCTTTGCATAGCAAAAGAGTTGGCAATTACTTTTTCAATAACTGGGCGCTCATTGGCTAAACCATTGCCATTAATATCGCCCATTTTAAATTTACCTGCCGGAATAACAACTACCGAAGTTTTTACATTAGCGTTTAATACACTAATGTTGTCGCTAACTTTACGAGTTGTTTGCTCTGGTTGCTCACGCGTGTATGTCGGTGCAGCAATCGACTCTGACTTTTTTACTAAATTGGCATGCACGGTTTGTGCTTTATTTAAATCAACACGTACCTGATAAGGTTTATAACCAAGCTTGCGCACTTCAATATTGTGCACACCTCGCGGTAAGCGGGTTACTAAGCGGGTTGAGCCAAAGCTAACCCCATCAATAAACACTTCGTCGTCGTATACGTTTGAGCGTAGCGTTAATTCTACTGCTTGGTTTTTATCGTTATTAGCAATAACCGAGTTGTTTGTTACCATAGGCTTTACTGCATAACCACGCACTGGTTGCTCGTTTAAACGAGCCGCCGAAACGTTGCCATTATCCGCGTGCTTACTGAATGTTAACTGACTATCTGAAAAAGTTGTGCTGTAAGTAGGCTGATATGTTGCCGCCATGGGCGTGCCGTATTCAGAGCAGTAGCGGTTATCAATGCTTAATAAGTTACATAAACGGCTACTGTTAACTTCACCACGCATAGTAACGCTTAAATTAACGTTATAATTGCCTTGGCCACTAAATGCACTTTTTACCACATGACTACTTAAAATTTGTACCTGAGCACCGGCCAAATTACGTTTGGGTTCAACTAAACGCTCTTCAGTTAAGTTAGCAAATATTTGGTCAACAAAACGCTTAGTCGCTTTTTGTAACCCCATTTGCTGTCCGCGTTGCTCACACGCTGCAAGTGTTTCGGTACGCTTACAATTAATTGTGTGATTAACCTCTAACGTGCCTTCGCGGGTAAATTCGTTACGTAAACGCTCTACTCTGGCGGTAGTTAACTGCTCTTTTAAGCTCTCTAAAGTGTTTAAAAGCGTGTGTTTAGCCACACGAATTTGCTCAATGTCTTTACGGTGGGATGCAATTGCCGCCAACTGCATAGAAATATCATCTTTATTTTGCTTGTGATCGGCCACAGCTTTTTGATAACGCGCCTGAGCAGCGGTTATATCAATGCTAGGATCATCAATTAAACGACGGTACATTTCATTCATCGCGTCGAGTGCTTGGTTTTTTTCTTTATCTAACTCGGTTGAACGTGAACGCAAAAGTTGCAACTGGGTTTGCAGTTGGCTTTCTTCTTTTAAATGTTTATCAAGTATTGTTGTAGATTTGTCATAGTCGATCTGTTTTGTACTAATCTCAGATTCAATTCCAGTTACTGTTGCTGTGTCTTGTGCAAATGCACTACTAGCCAACAAACTAGCTGAAATTAACAGAGATAAAGGAGTAATTCGCATATATTCAGTCCCAAAAAGCGGCAATTATTTGGTCGTTATTATTTTTCTAAAATAAAGCCTTATGCTATGTACTTGAAGCACAAAACACAAGCTTTGTTCAATTATTATCTAAGTTTACAACTATTCACGTGTTTCACGCCAGTAAATAACCCGATCATTCCCTCGAAAGTGGCCAAATTGTCACGGCTAGCGCATTTTAATCCCAGACTCTAGCAGGGTTGAGCGGTAATCATCGTCTAGCCCTGCCATTTTCTTTTTCCTCGCCATACTTGCTGACTTAGATGCATCTTGTTTAAAAAGCGCCATGGCTATCTTTCGCATTACATTAAACATTAATGGCCCTTGAAGTTTGCGTATTCTCGATTCATCTTCTCTGAAGTTCATATCAAGCATCCAATGCATGCTTTCAACCTGCCAGTGACTGCGTACTGCATTGAGTGCTTGCGCTGCATTTAAGTCTAATGAACTTATATACCAGCGTGTTTCAGTGGTATCCGACCCTGCCGACTTATCATGAACTTCAGCCCTGACCTTAATAATACTCGTTAAGCCAGGCCAACGATAATCCTTGCCTAGCCAGCTTTTATCTATAAGTAACTGCTGGCATGTACGTGTTTCAACACGCCCATGTCCTGAGCTTATTTCGGTATGTTCATCACAATTATGCTTAGTTAACCTTTCACGCTCGCACTTGTGCCACCACGCTTCTAGTTCCTTTTGCTGCCTGAATGATTTCCTTTAAGTGCAAGAATATAATCTGCTTTTTGTTGGATGATTTGTTTTGCTATTTCTTGTTGGCATCCCATCGCATCTAACGTAATGATACTGTTTTCAATATCGAGCAGGGTGAGTAATTCTGGTATTGCGGTGATTTCATTTGTTTTATTATCAACAGCCGTCTGCCCAAGCACTAACTGGTGTTGGCAACTCCATGCACTGACCGTGTGTAAGGCACTTTTTCTGTCTTTTGTGGTAAATGAACGCCGTGCGGTTTTGCCATCGATAGCGATGATATCTGCACCTGTAGTTTCAATCAGTGATGATATCCAAGATTGAAATGCCCTTTCTATTTCATTTGCTTTTAACCGACACATGACGCGACTCGAATTCAAGTATTAAGTGCAATAATTAACGCGCCACAGCATTAGCATATTTTGCAGTAATACTGGATCACGCCTTACACGTAAGGACTTTTGATAAAAGTTAATCCGGGTTTTCATATCACAGACTCCGGCTCAGTTAATTGATAAGCCGCACCCAATGCGTAGTAATATTGCGTTTCTAATTGCTGTGCTAGGTCTAGGGTTGGTTTAAAATCAATCACTTTAACTTGTAAAAACTCAGCCAACTCTGCTCTAAGTGTTAGTGACGTCAAATCGTCACACTGTAGCTGAATACTGCGAATAGGTGGCTGCTTCAACTGGCTCTCAAAAAAGTCCATAGAACGCTGAATTTCAAGTCCAAATGCCTCTACCAACTCTTGGCTTTGATCTTTATCTGACATACCCAGTAAGCCATTTAAACGCCGAGTAAGTAATAGCTGCCCATCGCGAATAATTAAAATACGTGGCTCAAAGCTGGCATGCTGCAAATGAGCATGTGGGCGTCTTTACTCGTGCCGAGTAGAGTTACAAGAGTCATTTCCTCTGATGTCATAGTCCGTAAAAGAGGCTTTACCTGCTTAAAACTATCTATAAACGGCAATAACTGCAGCTTACTGGTAATAAACACGTTCATTTTTTTACTTTGCATCGGCAATGTAATTGGATAATCAATAAAATCAGCAACAATATTTTCAGGATCAATATCGACTAGATCTTTCGTTGTCCACGGTAGCGATTGAATGATCTCTTCATCACTTAGTGCGGGTTTTTCTATTTGTACAATTTGATAAAGAGAATGAGGAATAACTAAGTTCACTGCGCACACATCACTACTAACCTGTTGCGTACATAGCGTAATTGCAGCAGTATAGTCATGTTTTTCAGTGATCTCTACACTGTGATATTTGTGTATTTTCCAGTGTCCATACTGTTTTTTTAAACAGACTGCATTAACGGTATTAGCATATGTTGCTACACCCACAACTGTATTTTTATCTAAACTACGCTTGAACAAGGAAAACAGTGAAAACAGTTTTCTTTTCATATAGCTACTATTATTATTAGTCGATGTACTAACTGCCGTACATTTTCATTACTTTGCCAAGTGATTATCATAAACAATGTTAAATAAACTTAAAATAAATGAAAACAACCAAATACAACAAATAGATAGTGATTTATTAAAGCGCAAAAATATATTTTTAGGCGTTAAGCGCGATGATCTACTCCACCCCCTCATAAGTGGAAATAAATGGCGAAAGCTTAAATACAATTTAGCCCAGATGCAGGCGCTTAAAAAAACTGAATTACTCACTTTTGGTGGTGCTTTTTCTAATCATATTCATGCGTGTGCGGCGGCTGGCAAGTTTTTTAATATAAAAACGCACGGGATTATTCGCGGCCCAGAACTAGACCCTAACAATCCTACACTTTTGTTCGCACAGCAATGTGGTATGCAGCTACACCCAATCACACGTATAGAGTACAAACAACGTAGCCAAAGCGATTATTTAACGCAGTTGCAATCGCGTTTCCCTAATGCCTATATTTTACCTGAAGGTGGGACAAATAAACTGGCGCTTGAGGGTTGTAAAGAGCTTGCCCTGAGCTTACCTAAGCACGACTACTTAGTTTGCCCCACAGGAAGCGGTGGCACCTTAGCGGGGCTTATTGAAGGCAGTTCAGTTAATACAACGGTACTGGGAATTGCGGTACTAAAACAAGCTGACTATTTACGCGATGAAATTAAAGCGCTTAGCCCTAAAGCCGCTTCACAAACTAATTGGCAATTATTATGTGATTTTCATGGTGGTGGTTATGGTAAGTTTTCTGCCGAACTTTGGCAGTTTTGCCAATACATGAAAACTGAGCACCAACTGCCATTAGAGCCTATTTATACTGGTAAAATGATGCATGCTTTGTGGCAATTAATTGCGCAGGACTACTTTGCGCCAGGCAGTAAAATTATTGCGGTTCATACGGGTGGGTTACAAGGATTAGATGGTTTAAAATACAGAGGACTTATTTAAAATTAATGAAATACGGTTTGTGTAAAATCAGGCAACAACTGCGTAAAATAAAACCCCTGCGCGGCATCTACCCCTAAAATAGTAAGCATTTGTAGCTCTTGTTTGGTTTCTACGTCACTAGCAAATACCGCTATATTTAATAACTGGCAAGCATTTACAATGTTTTTTACACAACTTTGTTGATGCGTGCTTGCCTCTATTGAGTGCACTAAATCGTAGGCTAATTTAACTCCTAAAACTTGTGGATAATTAACCAGTTGAATAATATGGTCGCTACTTTTAATACCATCAATAATAATCTGATAATTTAGCTTAGTTATTATTTTTAATACGCCTTGTAAACGTATTTGATATTTAAAAAAGTCTGCTGCATTTATTTCAAATTGTAGTTTATGCTCTATTTTAAAATCGCTTACTTGCGTTATTAGCCATTGCCAAAACGCTTTGTTAAACCAATTTTTAGGATGTAAGCTAATGCTAATAATTGCGGCTGAAGTATCTGCTAGTAATAGCTTTTTAACTTTGATGATAATTGCTTGATCAAATAAAAATGCGTCTTGATCATTATCTAGCTGATTAATGCCAGCATTAGCTAGCAGCAACTCATTAGCGCCACCGCGTACTCTAATCAACACTTCATGTTGCAAAATACGCCCACTATCGAGTTCAAATAAAGGCTGAAAATAAATTACAAATTTATTTTTTTTAATGCTTTTTATTATTTGGTTATTCGAAAATATATTTACTCGGCTATGGCTTATTCCCAAGCGATGACAATGCTGTAATGGGCTTTGCTGCGATAAAGTTAACGCAGACTTTGCT
The DNA here is from genome assembly GCF_040308685.1 of Pseudoalteromonas sp. 20-MNA-CIBAN-0454. Lineage (NCBI taxonomy): Bacteria > Pseudomonadati > Pseudomonadota > Gammaproteobacteria > Alteromonadales > Pseudoalteromonadaceae > Pseudoalteromonas > Pseudoalteromonas sp. 20-MNA-CIBAN-0454. The sequence goes on from NZ_JBEOOB010000002.1 coordinate 107,180, forward strand.
TGTTGATAAACCAGTGTTTGATTAGCACTTGCTCTGTAATTACACAGGCCTATTTTTACATTTTTTGCCGTTAAGTGTTTTTGATGCTTTTTACATATTGTTAGTGCACAAAAATTTAAGCGCTCAATGTACAGCTCTAACTTAATGATTGGAATATGCTTTATGGTTACCGCTAAGTTACCCGCACTTAATAATTTAACTGAAATATAGTTTAACGCAGGTAAGTTTTTTGCAAGTAGAATTTTAAAACTAGCTTCTAGATCAGTACTGGGATCAAAATGACAATGACACTCGATCAGGGCAAATATATTATAAGCTGCAGCCGTACTCTCACTCAAAGGGCGATCATTATCTAAAGTATTAGTAGGCGCTGTTTCTGCCTCTATTTTATGCTTTACATTAAACTTTGATTTCAATGACGCTACTCGGGTTGCTAAATGAGCAACCCAGCGAGTTGCCGCTAATATAATTAAATTTAGCAACACAACAAGATGAGCCTTAAAGCGGTTAATAAACTTAAGCTTACCCTTTTGCATAACGCACTCGCTAGTTAAATTACTAGCTAAAGTGTTGTCTAAGATCCCAAGAAGCACAAGGTAATAGTAAAAGTTTAGTATTGCATTTATAGCTAAGAAATAATGTTTATAAACTTCTCTAAATAACTTAAAACGTTATACCTCATTTAGCTCTTGTACTATAAACGTTTTGTGCGGACCCGCAGCCGGAGCGCTAGTAATAGAGTGTAAAAATGCCTCAAGAGCTTTTTTTTCTTTGCTCGTTAACGATAAAGGCTGCAGTATTTTAGATGTTTGTGGTGACAAAGGATCGTTAGGATCTTTATTAAAAACAAAGCCACCAGCATTATAAATATTTAAAACACCCGCAATAGAAGGAAACACACCATTATGCATCCACGGCTTACTATTCATCACATTTCTTAAGCTGGGAGTTTTAAATTTGCCTATATCGTCAGGGTTTTTGGTCACACTATAACGACCAAGATCTTCACGCTTTCGTTTATAGTAAGTTAACCCCAAATTATGAAATTTATTGTCTGAAAAAAGCGCTCCAGAATGGCAATTAATACACCGTGCTTTAGTTCTAAATAAGTGCAGCCCCCACAACGCTTGATCACTGAGTTTTTGTTGTAGCTGTTGCTTTAATTTTTTATCTTGAGTTTCACCAGCCTTTACAAAGTAATCAAAGGCCGAATTGCGCGACACTATAGTGCGTTGGTAGGTAGCAAGAGCTTGGGCAATGCGTGTAGCGGTTATTTCGCTTTGCCCAAATACCTGGCTAAACTTTTTTTGATAAGCTTGATCTTGATTGATCCGCGCTTCTAGCTCTGCAATAGTAAAGTTCATTTCAACGGGATCTTCAACGGGCATTAACGACTGCTGCTCTAAAGTTTGCGCGCGTCCATCCCAAAATAAAGACTGCCAAAATGCTGCATTTTCTATACTTGGTGCGTTACGCTTGCCATTTAACCTATCGTGTCCAAAAGAAAGTTTGCGGCCATCAGCCCAACCTAAATCTCGATCGTGACAACTCGCACAAGCCACTTGCCCAGAGCGAGATAGTTTAGGGTCGTTAAACAACTGCTCGCCTAAACGCATTTTTGCGGCACTAAATGGATTGTTTTTAGGAAATGTTACCTCTGGTAAAAGTGTAATTTCAGCATGGGTAATATCTGCATCTAAATTGGGCTTAGGCCACTGTTCTTGCGGCTTTAAATATTGCTCACGTAACTGAGTAAAATCGATTGAATCTGCATTGGCTAAGTTAAACCAAGTAGCAACAAAAAATAAGATATTAATAAATAATAAGCGCATAAGTTTTTATCGTGTTTTAAGTAAATGTGTGTCAAGTTACGGGGCTAAACCACAGCTATAACAGTAAATAACCAGATCTCTGGATAATAAGTCTATCTCTAGTAGCTACTTTCACCGTTAATTGCACCTGACTAGAGAAATAAAAAAACCTTACAGTTCAATCTGTTAGTAATTAATATTGGCCCCTAGCCAAAACCGACGTCCTAACTCAATGCCTGTATTATACGGGCTAATTTGATAGGTACGTTTATTTAAGATGTTTTCCGCCTCAAAGCTCAAAGTTATTTGGTAGTTATTAGCTACCGCCACAGTGTATTTAACACTGGTATTTAACAGCCAAAATGCAGGGCGTTTTTCAATACGGTACACAGGGTACTCACGGCGATTTGGCGCACATCCATCACAAATATTACTGGCTTCTTTAATTGATTGCGTTTTGCTCGTGGCGTAAATGGCATCTTGCCCACCGTTGTAACGTGCGTAGGCCGATAGCGTCCAATTATCCCACTGCCCACCCCAACTTAAATTGGCAATAACAGGGCGGTTAAAGTCTTGTTTTTCTAACTCCATATCATGTCGAGTTACTAAATAATAATTAGCTTTATTAGTACTTCCGGCAATATCGTGATGATCAGAACGTAAAAAAACCAACTCATTATCATCATACGAAAAATCTAAAAAAGCGTCCCCATCGCCATTAAAAGAGCGCGGTTCACCATCAAATTGCTCGCGACTGGTGGTATTAGTTGCATGCGATACATTAAATTCAACATGTTGATTATTGTAAGTTGCCATCCAAGACAAGGTATAGCGCTGATACCGGCTACTGCCCGAGTTAGCACCAAATAAAGTGGCTTCGCCTACATCGTTAGTGCCTTTTACACGGTTAACCGCATCTTGCTGCTCTCGATACAGCCATTTTAACTCCAGCGTTCCGCCTAGTAATTGATGACGATAAGCAGCCGATAGCTCATCACTAAACGGCGTTTTTAAATCAGAGTAAACATAACGATAGCCGCGGTTGCTTAACTGCGCTTGCCATTGCTGTGGCTGTTGCTGATAAATAGCCCGCACTTCGGTATAGCTAGGCTGCATGGCTTGGTTTAGCTTATAACTAATTGAGTCGTCTGCATAATACCGATTAGCACCGAGCACTATTTTACCTTGATCATTAAATACCGATACGCTGCCACGTAGTCGTGGGGCAAAATTATGGTTTTTAAGAAAATCGTTATAATCGTAACGCACTCCTAAATTTAAACTGTAATTTTGCCATTCAAATTCATTTTCTACATAAGCCGACAATTGATTAAGCTTTACACTAGCTGTTGATTTAGGTGTAATTTGGCGATATTGAAAATACTGCCCTGTTGTAGCGAAGTTATTTTGATAAATTAAAAAGTCATCGGGATTTGATAAATCAAGTGCGTGTCCAAGTTTTGCTTCTATATCTGCCACTGATTGATATAAACGCGTTTCAATACAGTCAAGTGTATAACCTGCACAATCTATTTGCGGCGACACAATAGCGCCATTATATACAATTGCATCTTCTAGGCGGTCAAATACTGAGTTTTGCTGAGCTAACTCATAACCAAACGATAAATTACTATAAGCGCCCAGCCATGTCTTACTGGCAAGCTCGAAATCTTGTTTTAAACTGACCGTTTGTTGTCGCTTTTCTATATCGCCAAAGCCGCCTTCTAAACTGGTAATAGAGCCATCAATATTACCCCAATCTGTACCCGGTATATTTAGCCAAGCATAACGTATCGAACTGGTGTTTTTACTGTTACGGCTGTCGCTATAACCAAGCTGGGTTTTAATATAAGCCCAACTCCTATCTGCTTGCCAAGTAAGTGATGCGTTATTGCCTCCCCCTTCAATGTTGTAATCACTGTTTTTAGCATTTACATCAAAGTAATCACCTTTATAAGGAGCAAATAAAAAGCTAAATGAAAAGTCATCGTTAGCGGTTGCTGCATAATCTAGTTTTACTAAACCGTTATAATTAGTTTGCTGCTGTAGTCGTGTTTGCCCTAATTGCTGTAGGCTCTCTTGTGATTGCGTATATTGAAATTGGCCAATAAACCCCAGCTTATCGGTTAGTGGGGTAGCAATGTAGGTACTTAAATCACGCTTATTAAAAATAGCACTGTTAAGTTCGTTATCGCCACTAAAGTCGGGGGCATAAAGCTTATGATACTCAACCCAATCGTCACTCGTTTGCCGATAACTAATGCCAAATTGCAGTTTATCGCCCGCTTTTCGGGTTTCGGCTTTAACTAGTCCACCAGTAAAATTACCGTATTTTGCCGGTATGTTACTGTCGTATACTTCTAAATGGTCAATTAAATCTAAATTTAAAAAAACAGCTTGAGTGTGACCACTTACATCTTGCGCTAAGTTTTTGTCAAAATTGGCGCTGTCATTATTAAGGTTTGAGTTATTAGATAATCCATCAATTAAATACCCTGTAGCATTACCTTGTGCACCTGCAAGCGACACTTCCGATGGCTTAATATTACTAACCTGATCCGCAGCATAAGCAGTTTCACCATACTGCACACCAGGTAAAACCCCTAAAACATCGTTTAAGTTACCATTACCAAAGCGATAGTCTCGCAGCATTTTTCTGTCAAGGGTATACACCCCTTGGCTACTTACCGAAATAGGGTTTGGTCGCTGCCCTGTTACCTCTATAATTTCGATATTTTCGCTGCAAGTATCAGTATTTTTTTTACATTGTTGATAGTGACTTGTAGCAATTACTTTAGCCGGTGTTTTCTCTGCTGCACTTGCTTCATCTAGCACTGTGCTTTGCGCTGCAGCTGCAACATGCGTGAGCGAAGTACAAGCTAGCGCTATAAATGTTAAATATTGCATTTAATATCGATTCGGATTTAATGGAAACGCATCACTGTCATCGTTGACACCGTCGTTGTCGCTATCTAAGTCTAATTCTATCCCTGAATTAGCAATCATTTGTGCGCTTGCGTGGGCGGTAAAAAAGTTCGCCTTGCCATCGTTATCAGTGTCAACACTGGCAACCTCTGAGCCTATAAAGGCGTCAAAACGGCTCAAACGGCCTATAACATTTGTTGCTATAGCGTCTTTTTCTACTACACCTAAAACTTCTTTTTCTGTTAATTTATAAGCACTTTTAAACATAGTAAGCTGGGCGTATTGATCTGCAAATACAGGCAAATAACGCACTTGTAACTGCAATGAAGCATTTTCTAAGCGCGCCAAATTCCAATCAATAAGCTCTGCCCACATACTTTTAGCTGCAGTAATTAATGAGGCATATTCTGCTTTTGTGCCCGCTACATACAACAGCTGATTTAAGTACTGCTTAAAGTTAATTTTTGATTTGCTAGAGCCATCAAAAAATTTCTCACTAAGAGCAAAACGCTCAGCGAGAGCGACCTTTTCTTCACCCTGTATTACCAGCTGTATATATTGCGCATAATACTGGTTTGCTAAAGCAAACTGACCATTTAAGCCAAGCGCACTACCCAACTTACCAATATCCGTAATTTTTTGTATTAGCGCTTGCTCAGTGTAAGTTGCAATATACTGCTGCACTTTATTAACTAATGGCGCGGCTTTGGCGGTTTGACTTAAAGCTTGGTGATAAGGAATAAGATCGATATTGGCATCAACAACATCCTCTTTAAATACGTTAATACCATCTACTTGGCTGTATTTTGTTAATGCTATTTCGCGGCATGTTTGTAGTGTGTTGGCCGCTTGAGTTTGGTACTTTTCGTCATGTGTAATATTTATAATGGTGAGTAGTTGCTCTAACGCAAGCTGACACCCTGTAGCACCAGTAACAAATACGTGGTTTTTAATATTCTGTGCTAAATATGCTTCAGAGCTAAGTAACTCAATGCCTGTGGCAATAAACTTAGCTGCCGCGTCATAATTCCCTAACTCAATATAAATTCCCGAGGCACCTAGTTTACTCGCATTAAATGCGACTAGCTGAGTAAACAGTGGGCGTAAATTATTAGCATCACGTGTTGCTAAAATTAATTGCAAGCTACTATCTATATCGGCCGAATTACGTACATGTGCTAGCAATTGTGCATCTGCTGCCTTATTTTTAGCTAACTGGTAATGACTACTGTCTTTTTCAAAGGCGCTTAAAAACTTGCTTTCAACATCAAGTGCCGGATAAAGCTGCACAAAGTATGCTGCGGTGTTAATTAAGCCATACGGGTATTCCATGCTGGTTACGTTTGCATATTGATTAGCTGTACGCGGATAATCTGCGTCTATATTAACAACCCCATATAAAGCAAATATATCGGCCAGTACTGACTTGGCTTTTTGTGTTGCATTTAACGCCAGGTAGTTTGCCATAACATTACTCAGCGCTGCTTGGCGTGAGCTAAAATAGGGTTTTCCTTGATTGCCATTTTTATTATTTTTTACATAACTGTAGCCAATCATATTGGCATAACGATACAACCTATCGGCCATACTAAGTGCATAATCGTAGTCGGCTTGGTTTCGAGATTGACGCCAATTATTAACCACATCTTCTACTCGGTCGCGATAACCAAAAAAAAGTAACAAGGCTTGCGTTGTTTGCTCCTCTCCAAGCACTGAGCTAAATAAAATATCGAGAACATTAAAACTAACACTTGCCAATTCAGACTCACCCGCCTGTAAGTAAGACAAAGCTAAATCATTATAAAAACGCTGATCCTCACTATTAAAGGCACTAATTCCTTTGGCTGCAACGTACTCTGCATAAAGGTTTTTTGCTGTTAAACGCAGTTCATTACCCTGCTCGTTATTGCCTTGCTTACTATATAAGGTAGCTACCTCTAACAAGGCAATAGCGCGTATATTATTACGCGCTATTTTATCAACCGAGGTTAAACGTGTAACTTCACTATTTAATCCAGCTTGTGCATAACCTACTGCAAGCGATGCATTTATTGCGCTTAGATTAATATCATTTTGTAACTCGCTTGCAAGTAACTCCGCCTGCTTTAAATGCGATTCATCACTGGCATAGTAGTAATAAGCGCGATCAGCATTAGTCGACAAATTAGTGGTTATAATTAAGCTTTTACTCACCACAGCGCCATTGCCATCTGCAACCGTTAGCTCAAAACTATCCTCTTGATTTTCTAGGCGTGTAGTTTGGTAACTAATTTCGCCATTGCTAGCATTAATAAGCAAAGTGCCATGCTCTGCTGGGCGTGAAATACTATAGCTGAGGGGGTCGTTATCTACATCGGATACATTAACTTTGCCGCGCTTAATTTCACCACCGCTCACAATCACTTTATCGGTATGAATAACTGGTGCATCATTAATTGCTGTAACAACTACCAGCACACGACTAGTAGTTAGGTTTCCACCATCAGATACTGCAACCTGAAAGCTATCTTCGCCATTAAAATTGGCTTTGGGGGTATAGCTAATATGACCACTATTAGCATTAACAGCAACTGCGCCGTTAGCCGCAGCATTTGCTAAATAAAATGTCAGAAGGTCGTTTTCTGCATCGGTTGCGGCAACTATTAAGCTTGCAACACTGTCTTCGTTTAGTTGGATTTGATAATTGGCTTGTGAAAAAATAGGCGCTGAGTTAGCTCCACTACCAGAGCCGCAACCAGTGAGCGCTAATGCTGCAAAGATTATTACTAAAGCTAAACGTTTAAGAGACATGCCTATTTCTCAGATAAAAACCGAAGACGCATGTTAATGCAAACTATTATCAATATCAATCGCTTTAATAATATTAATCTACCCTGAACTCTATTTAAAACCTCATTTTAAAAACAAAAAACCCAGCAGTTACGCTGGGTTTAGATAATATTAAATGCCTAAATTGACACTCTATATTCTATTTATGTATTCGTCAAAAAGGTATGTCGTCGTCAAAATCAATGGTTGGTTCCATTGGGTTAGACGCGCCGCCTTGTGGAGCATTTTGCGGTTTAGGAGCAAAGCCACCTTGCTGTTGTGGTGCACTGCTTTGCTGTGGTGCAAAACCACCTTGTGGCTGCTGATATTGGTTATTTTGTTGTGGTGTAGGAGCCGACTGTGGCTGTGCTGCTGGTGCAGACTGCTGTTGTGGAGTATAACCGCCTTGCTGTTGGTTATTTTGCCCCTGGTTGCTTTGGTAACCACCACTTTGTTGGCCGCCTTGTGATTGGTTATTTTGATAACCACCACTTTGCTGTCCGCCTTGTGATTGATTACCTTGGTAACCACCACTTTGTTGCCCACCTTGCTGGTCGCCACCACGGCTCCCTAACATTTGCATTTGGCCGGTAAAACCGTCAACTACAATTTCAGTCGTGTATTTTTCTTGGCCTTGTGGGTCAGTCCATTTACGTGTTTGAAGTTTACCTTCAACATAAATTTGTGAACCTTTACGGCAATATTCACCAACAATTTCTGCTAACTTGCCAAAAAATACCACACGGTGCCACTCAGTTTTATCAACCATTTGGCCAGTGTTTTTGTCTTTGTAGCTATCTGAAGTTGCTAAGGTGATATTTGCTACACCGTTGCCATTAGGCATATAACGTACTTCAGGATCTTGTCCTAAATTACCAACCAAAATTACTTTGTTCACACCGCGTGCCATGGAACTATCTCCTATAAACGTTAGATTAAACCAGCTACTTTACGTGCTTGGTCTAGGTCAAATTCTTTATCATTAATCTTTAAGTAGCTGCGGCTTTCGTCGCGCACTACAGTTGCTTCTATTACGCCAGGTAAAGCAACTAACAGAGAAGCAAGCGACTGTGCCTGCTCTTCTGAGTCTAATTTGGTCATTAAGCTAATAACTTTACTTTTGGGTGGGACTTGCATTTTCCACGCAATAATAAGCCATATTAACCCAACAAGTGCCGCTGCCGCAAACACCGCTTGCGTTGTTGTGGTTTGTGCTACATAACCGCCAAGCATACCGCCTAAAAAGGCACCTAAAAACTGGCTAGTAGAATACCCACCCATGGCAGAACCTTTTTGGCTTGCTGGTGCAATACGCGATACTAGCGCTGGCATGGTGGCTTCTAAAAAGTTAAATGCAACAAAATACAACAGCATACAAACAGCAATACCTACAATACTGTTAACCCATACCGACATAGCCAGCATGCTCAACATTAACAGTATAACGGAGCCAATAAATGCCTGCTTTTCTTTCTCTTTTTTAATGGCGATTATCATAATAGGCACCATTAATAAAAAAGCTAAAAATAATACTGGGATATATAAATGCCAGTGATTATCGGCCACTAAGCCATCTTTAATAAGCTGACTCGGTAACACTACAAAAATAGTAGTGAGGGTTAAATGTAATAGTAATACGCCCGCATTTAAGCGCGCTAGCTGCGGGTGTTTAATCAATTTTTTAATATCGCTAAAGCTGGCGAGCGTATCGCCTTTAGGAGCTTTATTAACCGCATTAGGTACTAGCATAGTCACTATAAATATGCCGACCATAGCTAATATTGCGGTTAACCAAAATACCCCCGAAATACCCCACGAGGCAGCGACGATTGGCCCAAGTAACATAGCAAACGCAAAGCTCATGCCTATGCTCATACCAATAACAGCCATTACTTTGGGGCGTTGTTCATCGCGGCTTAAATCGGAAGCAAACGCCAGTAATGCACTGGCTATAGCGCCCATACCTTGTAACGCACGTCCAACTGTAACCATTTGAATTGAATCGGCTAATGCCGCTATTACCGAGCCCAGCGCAAACATTAGTAAGCCGCCAACAATAACCTTTTTACGGCCAATTTTATCAGACAATCGACCCATAGGTATTTGCAATACCGCTTGGGTTAAACCATATGCGCCAATAGCAAAGCCTATCCAGATAGGCGAAAAGCCCTCCAATGATTGGCCATAAATAGCTAATACAGGCATCAGCATAAATAAGCCGAGCATTCTAAATGCAAACACACTAGCTAGCGATATAGCAGCGCGTTTTTCTCGTGAATTAAGTGAAGATGCGGTCATTATTTGCGTGATCTTACTGTGTGGAAAATTTAGGCTGAGATTCTACCATAAGCTTACTAATAATTAATCGTCATAAGTAAGGATTTTTCATTGATCATAGATTAATAATGTTACGTATTATGCGATACTGGACAAATAATTTTGGTAATAGACGAGATAGCATGGAAAACATTGAAGTCCGAGGCGCCCGCACGCACAATTTAAAAGACATCAGCCTAACCATCCCACGTGATAAGCTAATTGTTATTACTGGCCTATCTGGTTCGGGTAAGTCTTCGCTTGCATTTGATACTTTGTATGCAGAGGGGCAGCGTCGTTATGTTGAATCACTTTCTGCGTATGCAAGGCAGTTTTTGTCACTGATGGAAAAACCCGATGTAGATCATATTGAAGGTCTTTCTCCGGCTATTTCTATTGAGCAAAAGTCAACATCGCACAACCCGCGATCGACTGTGGGTACAATTACCGAAATTTATGACTATTTACGTTTAATGTTTGCCCGCGTGGGCGAACCGCGTTGCCCAACTCACGACTTACCGTTAGCCGCACAAACTATTAGCCAAATGGTTGATACTGTTTTAGCTCTGCCTGAGGGCAGTAAACTCATGTTGCTTGCACCGGTAATAAAAGAGCGTAAAGGTGAGCATGTTAAGCTCCTTGAGCAATTGGCGAGCCAAGGCTACATTCGTGCCCGTATTGATGGCGAAGTATGTGACCTATCGGATCCACCGCCACTTGATCTACATAAAAAACATACTATAGAAGTAGTTGTAGACCGCTTTAAAGTAAAAGATGGCCAACAACAGCGTTTAGCTGAGTCATTTGAAGCTGCATTAGAAATGTCGGGTGGCGTGGCTAACATAGCTTATATGGATGACAGCAGCGCAGAAGAAATGCTGTTTTCGGCTAATTTTGCCTGCCCTACTTGTGGCTATGCCATGACCGAGTTAGAGCCAAGATTGTTTTCGTTTAACAATCCAGCCGGAGCATGCCAAAGCTGTGACGGCCTAGGCGTACGCCAATATTTTGATCCAAACCGCGTAGTACAAAACCCTGAACTAAGCTTGGCCGGTGGCGCAATTAAAGGCTGGGATAAACGTAGTTTTTATTATTACCAAATGCTACAAGCCGTTGCGCAGCATTATAATTTTGATTTAGATGTGCCATATCAGGATTTAGATAAAACCTCGCAAAAAATCATTTTAGAAGGCTCAGACACTACTAAAATAGCCTTTAGCTACCGTAACGACCGCGGCGATTTGATTACCCGTAATCACGAGTTTGAAGGGGTACTTAATAATATGTACCGTCGCTACCGTGAAACTGAATCAAACTCGGTACGTGAAGAACTAGCAAAGTATCAAACCAGCCAGGCTTGCCCTAGCTGTCATGGCTCGCGTTTACGCCAAGAGTCACGCCATGTATTCATTGGCCAAACTAACTTACCCACTATTACTCATATGAGTATTGGTGAAGCAATGGACTTTTTTGAAGGGTTAAAACTAACCGGACAAAGAGGCCAAATAGCTGAAAAAATATTAAAAGAAATTCGCGACCGTTTATCGTTTTTAATTAACGTGGGTTTAAACTACCTCTCACTCGATAGAAGTGCCGATACGCTTTCGGGCGGTGAAGCACAACGTATTCGCCTTGCAAGCCAAATTGGCGCAGGCCTAGTGGGTGTTATGTATGTACTGGATGAGCCATCAATTGGTTTGCATCAGCGCGATAACGACCGATTATTAAAAACATTGGTGCATTTACGCGATTTAGGTAACACGGTCATTGTGGTTGAGCACGACGAAGATGCCATTCGCGCAGCCGATCACATTATTGATATTGGCCCAGGTGCTGGTGTGCATGGCGGGCATATAATTGCCCAAGGTACTCGCGACGATATTTTAGCCTGTAAAGAGTCGGTTACTGGGCAGTTTTTATCCGGTGTACGTAGAATAGAAATACCTAAATTACGCCACCCCACTAACGATAAATGGCTGGAGTTATTTGGCGCTACTGGTAACAACTTAAAAAATGTTGATTTAAAAATTCCATTTGGCTTAATGACCTGTGTAACAGGTGTGTCTGGCTCGGGCAAGTCTACGCTCATAAACGACACCTTATTTAAGCTTGCGCATACTGAATTAAATGGCGCAACAACTGCCGAAGCTGCTGCGTATAAATCAATTTCAGGGCTTGAGCATTTTGATAAAGTGATCGACATTGATCAGAGCCCCATTGGCCGCACACCACGCTCTAACCCGGCTACTTATACTGGTATTTTTACTGGTATTCGTGAATTATTTGCCGGTACGCAAGAGTCGCGCTCTCGTGGTTATAAAGTAGGTCGCTTTAGCTTTAACGTTAAAGGCGGACGCTGTGAAGCTTGCCAAGGCGATGGCGTAATTAAGGTAGAAATGCACTTTTTACCTGATGTGTACGTGCCGTGCGACGTGTGTAAGGGTAAACGATATAATCGCGAAACCCTTGAAGTACTGTATAAGGGTAAAAATATTCATCAAGTACTCGACATGACAGTGGAAGATGCCCACGACTACTTTGATAAAATACCGGCCATTGCACGCAAACTTAAAACCCTGATGGACGTAGGTTTATCGTACATTCGTTTAGGCCAAGCAGCTACAACGCTTTCGGGCGGTGAAGCACAGCGAGTTAAATTAGCCCGCGAGCTGTCAAAACGCGATACCGGTAAAACGCTATACATACTTGATGAACCAACAACAGGCTTACACTTTGCCGATATTGAACAGCTGCTTGTTGTACTTCATCGCTTGCGCGATCACGGTAATACTATTGTTGTTATTGAGCATAACCTCGATGTTATTAAAACCGCAGATTGGGTTATCGATTTAGGCCCTGAAGGCGGAGCTGGCGGTGGTGAAATACTCATTGCAGGTACACCTGAGCAAGTAGCCGAGTGTGAGCGCTCGCATACTGGCCGTTATTTAAAAGAACTGCTTAAATAACGAGTGCAGCTTAGCTGGGTAGCTGGGTAGCTGGGTAGCTATTCATTTTTTTGTGTATTTGGTGGTTAACTTCTTTTATTAACCGCCAAATACACTAATAAAACAAAAATGCCGCTTTATAAATAAAGCGGCATTTTTATTGATCATTTTAACTAGCAAGGTTTAGCCGCGAGGAATAAAACCGAGTGCATCGTACACAGCTTTTAACGTACCTTCGGCTTGGCTGCTGGCTTTTTCTGCGCCACGCTTCATGATGTTATTAAGGAGTGTTTGATCTTCTCTGATCTCTTTAAAACGCGCTTGAATTGGCTCAATCATTGCCACTACAGCATCTGCAGTGTCTTTTTTCAGATGGCCGTACATTTTGTCTTCGTACTCTGGCACTAAATCTTCAATTGAACGTTTAGTTGCCACACTTAACAAGGTAAGTAAATTTGACACTCCAGGCTTTTCAGCTCGGTCAAAGTAAATACGCGCTTGTTCGTCTGAATCGGTAACTGCTTTTTTCAGTTTTTTCTCAATCTTTTTTGGCTCATCTAACATCATAATAAAACCATTTAGATTTTCATCCGACTTAGACATTTTTTTCAGCGGATCTTGCAAACTCATTACTCGCGCACCAAACTCTGGAATATACGCTTGAGGTATTTTAAATACCTCGCCATACAGGTTGTTAAAACGTGTTGCGATATCGCGGGTTAGTTCAAGATGTTGCTTTTGATCTTCCCCTACCGGCACTTGCTCTGCTTGGTATAATAAAATATCGGCCGCTTGTAATACTGGGTAAGCAAATAAGCCCACGTTAATATTGTGCGCGTGCGTTGCCGACTTATCTTTAAACTGGGTCATACGATTAAGTTCGCCCATTTGTGCATAACAATTTAATACCCAAGCAAGTTGTGCATGCTCTGGTACTTGCGATTGCACAAATAACGCGGCTTTTTCTGGGTTAATACCACAAGCAGTATAAAGCGCTACACCATCTAAAACGCGCGAGCGAAGTAATTCAGGGTCTTGACGCACAGTTACTGCGTGAAGATCTGCAAGCATAAAGTAGCTATCATAGTCTTCCTGTAACTTTAGCCACTGGTTAATAGCGCCAACATAGTTGCCTATTGTCATACCACCGGTTGGCTGCACGCCACTTAAAACTACTGGTTTACTCATGATTTTCCTTTATTTTGCTTAATTAACAGCACTTAGCGCTGTGTAAGAACAGGTATTATATCTAAGAAGTTATCGCATAGGTACTGTGGATTATAGTCCTTAAGGTTTTCACCTTGATTATAACCATAGCTCAGTGCAATAACGTCAATTTTAGCTGCATTGGCAGCTAGTATATCGCTTTTAGAGTCGCCAATCATAATCGCTTTACTGGGCTCAACATTTAGTTTATTACAGGCAAATAACAACGGCTCTGCTGATGGCTTTTTAGCCATGTCATCACCACAAATTATTAGCTCAAAATGACTCGTTAAGGCTAACTTATCCAGTAATTTTTCGGTAAATAAACGATCTTTATTAGTGATCAATGCCTTGGGCATACCACGTAGGGCAGCAAGCCCAGTTTCAACATGTTGGTAAAGTACGCTATATTCACCTACTTGCTGTTCGTAATGTTGGTAAAATAATGTAAATGCTTTATCGCTAAGTGCTTTATCTAAATGCTCACTTATTTGCATTTCGCCACTCAGTGCGCGTTTTACTAATACTTCTATACCATTGCCAACCCAGCTTTCTACTAAGCGCTGGCTAACAATCGGAAATGCTAAGTCGCTCAAAGTAAGATTAAGTGCTATGTATAAATCGTATACACTATCTACTAAGGTACCATCTAAATCAAACAGGGCTAGGTCGTACTTCATTATTTAACACTTCCTAATTGCTCACGCATTTGATCGATAACTTCTTGGTAATTTGGCTGGTTAAAAATGGCTGAACCCGCTACAAACATATCAGCACCCGCCTCTGCAGCAGCGGCAATGTTATCGACTTTTATTCCGCCATCAACTTCTAAGCGTATATTGCGACCCGATTCTACAATACGTTGTTTTGCTTGGCGTAGTTTTTCTAAAGTATGCGCAATAAAGCTTTGCCCACCAAACCCTGGATTAACCGACATTATTAAAATAACATCAATTTTATCCATCACATGATCAAGAAAGCTCAAGCTAGTACCTGGATTAAATACTAAACCAGCTTGGCAGCCATGATCTTTTATTAATTGTAATGTGCGGTCAATATGCTCACTGGCTTCTGGATGAAAAGTAATAATTGAAGCGCCGGCCTCGGCAAACTGAGGAATAAGGCTATCAACTGGTTTAACCATTAAATGCACATCAATAGGCGCTTTAATACCGTAATTTCTAAGCGCTTTACACACCATAGGGCCAATGGTTAAGTTAGGCACATAGTGATTATCCATCACGTCAAAGTGAACCACATCGGCACCCGCAGTAAGTACGCTATCAACATCTTCGCCTAGTTTAGCGAAATCAGCAGATAAAATAGAAGGGGCTATTAAGTATTTTTTTTCTGGGTTCAACATAGTTAATCCGACAATGAATAATATATTGCGTTAATGTAACTTAATTAATGATGTTACCCAAGTAATCGCGACAAATATAATGGCTTAATAAAAATAAAGATTATTGATAAGCCTTTATTTTTATTCGACTTTAGAAGCTAATGCTAAAATTTAAGTTTGTTATTTAAGCAATTTTTGTTATGCTTAAAAAAGGATCAAATTATTAGGTTTAAATCATGCGTGCTTTTAAAACAGGGATATTAATGGCGTCAGCATTTTTGTTTGTTGGAGCGTTAAATTTTATCTCAAGTTCTGAGCAAGATTTAACGGCAATTAACAATTGCCAGCAAAAACAAACAACTTCTACAGATACAGCTGTAAGTGCTTGCCTTAAAATAGTAGATGAATCGTCTTGGTCTTCATGGATAACAGGCGATAGCCGCAGTGCACAGTTTCATTATTTAGATTTATTAGAGTTACTTACAAGCTCTGGTGATTCTAAAAAGCTTCCCTCTTTAAAACCATCATTTTAAACATGCGACAATTTTTTAGCGCCTTACAAAGTGTACTTGCTGCATTTTTTGGGGTGCAATCTAACCATAAACGCCACGCAGATTTTAAACACCACTCGCCAGTTAGCATTATCATAATAGCTATTATGCTTTTTATTGTTTTTATTATTTCGATTTACGCGATTGTTGTTTCGGTGCTAAGTACATAGCCATTAGTTCGCTCACTTTATTACGCGATCCGCCTTTAGGGCTAATAGTACGCTTTACCTGAATTTGATCTAATGTTGCTTGGCTATAAATTTTACGCGTCCATACCGTATCATGGTTAGAGATAAGCACTGGAGTATCGTTTTCAAACGCCGCTTGCTCGGCTAAATTTGCTAAATTTGCTTGATCATCTAAATTAAAACCGCCCTTAGCATACGAGGTAAACGAGGCTGTTTTACTTAAAGGCACATACGGTGGATCACAATAAATAACTGCATTTTTAGGTACTAGTTTAAAAATGTCATCGTAATCAAGGCAGGTAAACGTAGCCTGTTGCGCTTTTTTAGCAAAAAAGTACATTTCTTTTTCGGGAAAATAAGGCTTTTTGTATTTACCAAAAGGTACATTAAAAATACCCTTTAAGTTATACCTACAAAGCCCGTTATAACCGTGTCTATTCATATATAAAAACAGCATTGCGCGTTCGTATATATCGCTACTTTGATTAAATTGCACGCGGTATTCGTAGTAAGCGTCGGGATGATTATTTAAATCCACAAACAGCTTTTTAGCATCACTTATAAACTCATCGGGCGAGTTTTTAAGTTCTTTGTATAAATTAATTAAATCGGCATTAATATCATTAAGAATATAGTGTTTAAAGTCGCTATTTAAAAACACTGAGCCGGCACCAACAAAAGGTTCAACCAAAGTATCAGCCTGCTGGCTAGCTTGCTTTAGTCGCGCGTTAATATCTTCAACTAGACTGTATTTTCCGCCAGCCCATTTAAGGAAGGCTCTACTCTTTTGCTGCATTGGCTCTTTACTTCAATCTGGTGTTGCGCGATTTTACACTAAAGTTGCTTAGTTTACTGATCAACTAATACAATTTCTTGTTTTATTTTGCTTATTTTTTTATAGAAAGGCTTATTTATTTTAACCTCTGCAGACAAAGCGCTCATAGCTAACTTTGCAGCATTCATATCAGTAAAACTACCCACTGTTACCACCCACCAAGTTTTATTGTTTCTTTTAGTTTGATAGGTATGCGCTACTTTTTGTAGTTTATGCTGGCTAATAAATTCAGCACTGACTTGTTGCTGAGTAATCGCTAATAATTGAATAACTGTATTTGTGTCTGGCTGTTGTAAGTACCATGCATTACCTGTGAGTATTTTGCTCTCAACCTGAGCTGAAATATTACTGTGTGGCTGCGTTGCTAATACCTTTGGCTCTACCGATGGTGTATTTTTAGAGCTGGGAATTGTTTGCTTCGCAGTCAGACTTTGCATAATTGCAGGCACATCATTATGCGCTGTTTGTAGCTCAACTATGCTTGCAGGTAAGTTAGGTGACGCTGCAATAACGCTATTGTCGCTAGCTATCGCTAATGGCTGCTGTATTTGCTTAACCGAAATTGCCGTTGTGAGCACTTCAGGCTCAGCTTGCTGATAATATTGTTGCCACCATTGAGTCATGTCTGATTTATATAACAAGCCTATTATTAAAAACAGAATAATTAACATCAAAATTAATAAGTGTAAACGCCAAGATACTTTATCTTTTACAACAACATCCGCTATATGTTCTGTTGCTTGCCAGCTCAGTAATAAATTAGGATTACCCTGAGCCGCAACTATAAAAGCTTGGTAAACTGGGTCTTCATCATAAGGCAGGTCGCTAAAATACCAACGCATTAACTGCTTACTTTCGCCCTGGTTTAATGGCTCTAAGTGAATGTTTATTGCCGCTGCAAAGGCCAGTTTTGACTGCGCAGCAAGCATAATATACAGCGTACTGGGGGAGTTTTTAGCCAGTAGTTCTAACTCTACCTGCAATTCTTCTGATAAGTGCCTGGCGTTATCTAGCACCCATAAACAAGGGCCACAAGCTTGCTGTTGTAATAATTGATAAAAGTTTTCGGATAGGCTCAAGCTATGATCAATTAAAGGTGCATTAAAGCTTTGCTCTAATAGCTCGCTCATTAATTGAATGTCTGTCATTTGCGCTGTTACTTGCACAAATGCTTTATTAAAATCGTTATATTTATCAGTAATAAAAGTTTCGAGTAGGTAGCTTTTACCTAGGCCAGAGGTGCCTAGTAAAACAATCAGGTTTTGTCCGTACTCAAATTGCAGTGCGATTCTATCCACCAATGCCGCACGGCTTGGTAAAATTTGTGGCTGCATTATTGCTCGATTAACGCTCGAACTTGGTCATCTGAAACATCATCCACTAATGCACATTGTCCAAATTGGGTGGGCAGAATAAAGCGGATAGTACCCTTTTTATTCTTTTTGTCTTTACGCATATGCTGCAAAAAATGCTCGCTGGTCATTACCGCCGGGATCTGCGTGGGTAAGCTATATTGCGCAATTAAACCAGAGATACGCGTAACGTCCTCAGCGGTTAAATCTTGGCGTGTATATGCTAGTTTTGCAGCAAGTACCATACCTGTTGCTACTGCTTCGCCATGTAGCCAAACACCGTACCCCATTTGCGCTTCAATTGCGTGCGCAAAGGTATGACCTAAGTTTAATAGTGCTCTTAGGCCTTGCTCTTTTTCGTCTTGAGCTACAATTAGCGCTTTAATTTCACAGCACCTATAAATTATATGCTGTAAACAGGCTTCATCTAATTGCTGTAAACGCTCAACATTTTGCTCTAAGTAAGCAAATAGCTCAGTATCGTAAATCAAACCGTATTTAATCACTTCAGCCATACCGGCTGCAAACTCGCGCGCAGGTAAAGTATGTAATGATTGTGTGTCGATAAAAACGGCTTGTGGCTGATAAAATGCCCCAATCATATTTTTACCTAGTGGATGATTTACCGCTGTTTTTCCACCTACCGACGAATCAACTTGTGATAATAGTGTCGTTGGCATTTGAATAAAGGGAATGCCACGCTGATAACATGCAGCAACAAAACCAGTTAAATCACCAACAACGCCGCCACCTAATGCAATTAAGCAGGTGTCACGACCACAGTTATTTTCGAGTAAAAATGCCGATATTTTTTCAAACCAAGTAAGCGATTTATATTGCTCGCCATCAGGAATAATAAAGTGCAGTGGATTCAATGTTGCTAACTGCGCTAATAAGCCTTGTAAATACAAAGGCGCAATAGTGTCGTTAGTAATGATGATAGGCCGACAATCACCAATGTGATGAACTAGGCGGCCATTATCTTGAAGTGTAGATTGACCAATATAAATAGGGTAACTTCGCTCGTCTAAATTAACAGATAATTCAAGCATGCTTAGCTATTTCCTTTAATATTAGTAATTAAAAATCCAGTTTCTCGATGATTTGGTTAGCAACAACTTTAGCGCTTTGCTCATCAGTGCGTACAACAAAATCAGCCACTTCTTTATATAACGGTTCGCGTTCTTCTGCTAAACGTTCTAATACATCACGAGGTGCTTCTTCTGTTTGCAGTAATGGGCGACGCTTGTCGCGTTGTGTGCGTGCAACTTGTTTTTCAATCGGTGTCTCTAGGTATACTACAATACCGCGAGCCGAAAGCTTGTTTCTAACTTCTTTACTCATTACTGAACCACCACCGGTTGCAAGTACAATACCCTGCATTTCGGTTAGATCGCCAATAACAGATTCTTCACGAAGTCTAAAGCCTTCTTCACCTTCAAGATCAAACACCCAGGCAATATCTGCACCGGTACGGCGTTCGATTTCTTGATCAGAATCAACAAATTCAAGGTGTAATTGGTCAGCGATGTGACGACCAATCGTACTTTTGCCAGCCCCCATGGGGCCAACTAGAAATATATTACGTTTCTCAGCCATATCTTTTAGTACAAACGAACTCTAAAATTTGAAATAAAACCCCGCCTAACGACCTGGCCCCAAAATTAAGGAGAGGATTATCTCAGTAATCGGTTGGGTATTTCAAGTCAATTAGCATAAAAAGCCATATAACGAGCAATTAATCTAAATAATCATCCATTAGTTAACAAAACATTAGCTTATTTTAGGGAGTATTTATTTTTCATGGTTAAAATTTGTGCAATCCAAAGTTGTATTTATCAAATTACTGATAACTTTACTACGTAATGTTATGTAAAACTCACACAGTAAAGCGCAAAATAACACTAGAGTGCACCCGAAGGGCAGCGCATGTTGGTTTTATGCTGCTATCGCATATTTTGGGAAGTAACCACACTGCATATTCTCTACTTAGTAAACTAAGTAGAGTGCTGCAAAATCAATATTCAAATATAATCACGTCCTAATCAACTTGTATCTTAGGAGTGACGAAAATCAGTAGTTCACGCTTTTCGTTAAACTCACTGGTACTTTTAAACAGTCTTCCAATGTATGGAATGTCGCCCAATAAAGGAACTTTTTTGGTCGAATTAATAATTTGCTGTTGAAAAATACCACCCAAAACAACTGTTTGGCCATTTTCTACCAGTACCTGCGTTTCAATTTGTTGCGTATCAATTGCAACCGCAGGGCCTGTTCCGGTCTGTACTGTATCACCTCGGGTATCTTGAGTGATAATTAAATTCAAAATAACTTTGTTATCAGGTGTTATATGCGGTGTTACTTCTAAGCTAAGTACTGCTTTTTTAAAGCTTACTGTTGTCGCACCACTAGAGGCTGATTCAACATAAGGTATTTCGGTACCTTGTTCAATCCTCGCCTTTTGCTGGTTAGCCGCAGTAATTCGCGGACTGGCAATAATTTCACCTTTATTTTCTTCTTCAAGCGCAGTTAGCTCTAAATCAATTAACGTACCATTAGCTAGTTTAGCAATATGCATACCTATGCTAGCTGAAGGATTGGCAACCGGCAGGTTTACATTTAATCTATCAGACAAGCTTGGAATATTACCATTAGAGATGTTTTCAGCCCCCTCTAGGGTGCCTGAAATACCATCGGTTCCTTGCTGATCACTAAAGCCCCAACGTACCCCTAAATCTTCTGTAACGTTGTCGCGTACGGTTACCATGCGCGCTTCAATTACAACCTGCTTTACGGGTATATCTAGCGTTTCGACCATGCGGCGTACGCTTTCGATACTTTTTGCCGTATCTTTCATTAATAATGTATTGGTACGCTGATCAACCGACACACTCCCTCTTGGGGTTATAATGCTGTTAGTGTCCGTTTTTAGTAAATCTGCAAAATCTTCGGCCTTTGCATAATTTAAGCGAATGTACTCGCTGTACAAAGGCTCTAAATCTTCTACTTGTTGCTTTGCTTTTAAATCTTTTGCTTCACGTGCTGCAAGCTCTTCTGATGGGGCTACCATTAAAATAGAGCCATCCATACGCTTATCAAGGCCTTTTATTCTGAGTACCACATCAAGCGCTTGATCCCAAGGCACGCCATCTAAACGTAGCGTTATATTGCCCGTTACAGAATCACTGGTTACTAAGTTAAAGTCGTTGTATCCGGCTATAATTTGCAAGACTGCACGTACCGAAATGTCTTGAAAGTTCAGGGTCATTGGTCGACCTTGATATTCTTTACCACCATCAAGGTAAGCATTTTGGGTTTCGTCTTTCTCAACATTTAAGGTAAAAATATTATCTATTTGCTGATAAGTAAACGTAAATGCTGCGTTTGGCTCAATAACAATTCGGCTCAGGTTATCTTCTTTAAAGGTTTCTATATTGCTTACGATAGTACCAAAATCAAGTACATCTAATTCGTATAATAAATCATCTAAAATATCAGTGTGATGAAACTCTGCAATAATTTTACCGCCACTTTCATGTACTTCTATTGCGGCTTGAGTATCTTGCAAAAATACCAATACTTTAGCTTCGCCCTTTTCACCACGGCGAAAATCAATAGATTGAATACGATTAATGTAACTACCGCCAATGCTATCTGCAGCATCATCAGTCGTTAGCGCTTGCTCGGTTAATGGATTATCAGAGATACGCAGCGAGACCAGATTATTATTAACCTGGGTTTCATAAATTTTCAAACGCTCAAGATGTACCGTTACTTTTAAACCGTTACTTGTCATTACGCTGGTTACATTATTTATTCCAGCCAAATTAACAGCAACATCGGCTAACCCTTGATCTAACTGTGCATTGGTAAACAGCATTTCTATACGCGCTGGGCTATTGAACACTTGAATACTTGGTTGCTGGGTTAATTCTTCATCAAATACCAGCTGTAATTCGGTTTCGCCTTTTAATAATGGATTATAGCGCACGTCATAAAGTAGCGGCTCAGCTACCGCAGTTTTGGCTATTAATAGTGCAAAAATCACTAATAAAGCTGACAATACACGATGAAGCGAACCTACATCCTTATACATATTTGTATGACCTTTTTTGTTATTAATTTGCGCCATCAATTGTCGCCTCTAACATTTCTAATTTAGTCTGACGCTCTTTCCAACAGCCAGATCCATCAGGGATTAATTCTATTAACTCAATATAGTCACTACTCACTTTTTTTACTTTTCCGTCGTAAGCGCCCAAGTAACTCCCTACGGTTACTCTATGCAGCGTTGCATCAGCAGCAGTAATAAGTGCCCATGTTTGGCTATTAGAGCCTAATGTGCCTTTCATCGCTAGGTTATCTAGCGGATATTTTTCTAATGGCTCACGAATTCTATCTGGATCTGGGTGCAAACAGTTTTTAATTTGCGTTAACTTATTTTGTATAATTTCAGGTTGTGGAGCTACAAATGGGCTACGCAATTGACCTGCATTGTATTCAAAATACTCAAACTGAATGAGCTCTGGTATTTTTTCCACTCTGGGGGTTGTACTTGCTTTTACCTGATCAATAAATTCTTTTTGTTCAGAAGTGTCACTATTACAGCCACTCAATAACATTGTAAAAATAGCCACTAAAGGGAGTTTATTCATTATTTAGTCCCCTCTTCGTAGCGATAAGTTTTTGCAATCACACTAAATGTTAACTGCTTTTCTCCAGATGATAAAATAGAAAAGTCATGTAAACTAACAATTCGCGGTAATTGAGCCACTTTACCTACAAACTGACCAAATTCATGGTAGGTCCCTACCACTTCTATTTTTATTGGCAGTTCGGTATAAAATTCTTTTTCAACTTCAGGCAACCAACCAATTTTTAAAAAGGTTAAGCCACTGGTAGTACCCACATAAGATAAGTCATCTAATAAGCCTGGGGTTTCATTAGAGGTTGGTAGGCGTTTTAATAGCTGAGAAAACTTATCTTCCATTTCAATCATTTGCAGCCGATAAATATCTAGTTTACTGGCTACCGCATATTTGGTGCGATAAGTAGTGCGCAGCTCCACCTCTTTGGCTACCGCGTTGTGATAACTGTCTATTTCATCCGAAACTAATAAGCTATAGCTAAAAAACAACACTAAACCCGCAATAAAAGCACCGCAAATAACTTTAACAATAACCGGCCATTCACCTATATTATCAAGTTCTATTTCATTCCAATCTATATCTTTAAAAGCTTTAAAATCAAGGTTCATCATGTACCTCGCCAATTTTATCGAATGGTTTTACATAAAATTCCATATTAAAATCACTCAACAAACGCGACGATTTATCGCCAGCAACAATACCTTGCATTACTGGGCGCTCTAATAAATAAGAACCTTGCACTTCACGTAACAAGGTTGAAAGGCGATTATTTGATTCGCTTTTTCCAAGTACATGAATTTGATTACCGCGTCGCTCTAGCTTAGTTAAATAAACCCCTGCAGGTACTATTTTTGCGACTTCATCCATAATTTGCGTGCCTAAATTACGACTCCTTTGCAGGTTTTCAATTAAGCGCATACGCTGCTGCAGGTTTTCTTTTTTCTTATCTAGCTCTCTAATGTCTCTTATTTCTTTATCTAGCATACTTATTTCTGCACTAAGGTAATTGTTTTTTAGATTTTGACCCTCTTTTAAAGCGCCATAAAATGAGCTCAATAAATACATACTCAAAAAACACAAAACAACAACTGCAATTAATGAAGTAATAAACTTCTTTTTTGAGTCTTCACGCTGTAGTTCACGCCAAGGCAGTAAATTTATATGTGGCATGATGAAAAGCTCCTCAAAGCGAGTCCTGTTGCAATAGCAAATTGCGTGCGATGACGCTGTAATACATTACGGTCAACTCTAGGAGATATTTCCATATTTACAAATGGCTCGGCTACAATTGTGTGTATACCTAACTCTTCGACTAATAAGCGCTCAAAACCGCTAATCATAGCTGTACCACCGGTTAATACAATATAATCTAGCTGATCTTTACCCGTGGTGGTTAAAAACATTTGCACCGCGCGGCGCACTTGTTGTAGCAAGGCTGTTTGAAAAGGTGCAAGTACTTCAAAGGTATAATTTGGCGGTAAGTCGCCGGTTGCTTTACCAATTTCAGCTTCATCAAAGCCTTTATTATAATAAGTAACAATACTATTAGTGTATTGATCGCCACCAAACACTTGGTCGCGGGTATAAATTGTATCGCCCGCTTGCACTACACTTACGAGTGTTAATACCGCGCCAATATCGACAATTGCAACGCACTTATTAAATGCATCACTTGGTAACTGTTGATAGTACACATCCATTGCTCGGCTTAATGCGTAGCTTTCTACGTCAACCACTTTAGCAACTAAGTTAGCCGCTTCTAACGCGCCAACACGTGCTTCAACGCTTTCAGTACGCGCAGCCGAAAGCAATACATTCATTTTACTAGGATCGGCGGCATTGGTTGATAGCTTTTCAAAATCAAGATTAACTTCATCTAATGGATAAGGAATTAAGCTGTCTGCTTCAATTTCAATTTGCGATTCTAATTCAGCGTCACTTAAGGTGACATCCATGAAAATCACCTTGGTGATCACGGTCTGGCCTGAAACAGCCACCGCAGCTTCTTTTAGTGATTTAGGTAATTTTCGTTTTAATTTAGTTATTACATTACCAATTGCTTCAATATCTTGAATAGTACGCTCACTCATGGCGCCTTTTGGCATAGGTTCAATTGCAAGTGCTTCTAATCGAAGCCCAGTGTCTGTTTCACTTAACAGTACAGCTTTGATAGAGTGCGATCCTATATCAATGCCTACCATCATCGGCGATGGCTTTTTAAATAGTTGACTTAGCATGTTTGCAACTTTGCCTTTGTTTTAATAATAAACAAGTTATAATTCTTATCTGAAAAAATACTATTCATTTTTTAATCAATATATACTAGCAGCCTCAACTTGTAATTGGGAGTCCATTTAGGGAAATATCAGTGATTTTATTAAAAAGAACTTTACAATTTTTTATCATTTGCACATTATTTGGACTGATCACTTTGTTCAGCCTTTATTATTACGTTAAACCTGATATCCCAAGTGTGCAAGTTTTAAAAGACGTGCAATTACAAACTCCTATGCAAGTATTCACTAAAGATGGTCTGTTGATCAATCAATTTGGTGAAAAACGACGAATTCCGGTCACAATAGACCAAATACCACAACCCCTCATTAATGCATTTTTAGCCACCGAAGACAGCCGCTTTTATGATCACCTTGGTATTGACCCAATAGGTATAGTCCGCTCTGCGCTTGTACTTATATCTACCGGAGAGAAAAAACAAGGCGCTAGTACTATTACTATGCAGCTAGCACGTAATTTTTTCTTAACCCGCGAAAAAGCCTACATTCGTAAAGTAAAAGAAATTTTTATCGCGATACATATTGAAAACTTATTAAGCAAAAACGAAATTCTTGAGCTGTATTTAAATAAAATTGAATTAGGTAATAGGGCGTTTGGTATTGGTGCAGCAGCGCAAGTTTATTACGGTAAAGAACTAAAAGACTTAACCCTTGCGCAAATGGCAATGATTGCCGGCCTGCCAAAAGCACCTTCAGCGCTTAATCCTATTCGCAATCCAGTGCGTGCTAAAGCGCGTCGTAATGTCGTACTTGGTAGAATGTTGTCTGAACGTTATATAACCCAAAGCGAATATGAAGAGACTATTAATCAACCTATAACGGCCGTTTTTCATGGCGCTGAAATAGATTTATACGCACCTTATATATCTGAAATGGTGCGTGCAGAAATGGTTGCTAAATACGGTATTGATAAAGCGTACAACTCTGGCTTTAAAATATTTACCTCGGTAGAATCCCACGTTCAACAAGCTGCGCAAACGGCTTTAGTAAATAACTTACATAGTTACGATATGCGCCACGGTTTTAGAGGTCCAGAGCGTTTATTATGGGATGCGCAAACACAACCAGCATTAAGCCAAGCACAAATTCTTAACCAGCTAAAAGACGTAAAACAGCTTGGCGACTTACAAGCAGCAGTGGTATTGGCGGTTAACGAAAAAACAGCCGACGTTTTACTAAAAAATGGTGAACTGGCAACACTTACATGGGATAACTTAAAGTGGGCACGTAAATATATTACGCGTTACCGCCAAAGTTTTGCTCCTAAAGCTGCAACTGAAATATTAGTACCAGGTGCACAAATATGGCTACGTAAAAACGACGATAATAATTATTTATTGAGTCAAATTCCTGAAGCCTCTAGTGCCATTGTGTCTTTAGACCCTCAAGATGGCCGTATTAAAGCAATTGTTGGTGGTTATAGTTTTGAGCAAAGCCAGTACAACCGTGCAGTGCAAGCTAAACGCCAAGTCGGCTCAAACATTAAACCCTTTATTTACTCTGCAGCTCTGGAAAAAGGCTACACTTTAGCATCCATTTTAAACGACGCTCCAATTAATCAATGGGATAAAAGCCAAGGTATTGCATGGCGCCCAAAAAACAGCCCTGCAGTTTATAATGGCCCAATTCGTATTCGCCGCGCATTGGCGCAATCTAAAAACGTTATTTCGGTTCGTCTTCTACGTGGTGTAGGCTTGCAACGTACTGCTGATCATTTACTTAAATTTGGTTTTGATAATAAAGACATTAACCGCAGTGAATCTTTAGCGCTTGGTAGTGCTTCCATTTCTCCATTAGAACTTGCTCGTGGTATGAGCGCGTTTGCTAATGGCGGGCATTTAATAGAACCGTATTTTATATCTGAAATTCAAGATGCCTTTGGTACAGTGTTATTTAAAGCAAACCCAGCCCTAGCCTGCGATGAGAACACGCAGCCCCTCGCTATCGAAAATAACAGCAGCCTAACGATAGAAAATACTGAGCAAGGTGAAAAAGCGCAGCAAACAGTGCAATGTGCCCCACGTATTATTTCTAAACAAAATGCTTTTTTAATTGCAGACGCTATGAACAGCGCAATTTGGGGCGGCGGAAGCTGGAGCAATAAAACAGGCTGGACGGGGACTGCATGGCGAGCACAGCGTTTAGGGCGTCGTGATTTATCGGGTAAAACAGGTACCACAAACGATTCTGTTGACACTTGGTTTAGTGGTTTTAACCGCAATGTACTCACCTCAGTATGGGTTGGCTTTGACAACCCTGGCAATACTCTAGGTCGTTCTGCTTATAACAACAACCTTGATAGTGGTCAAATAACAGGGGCTGAATCGGGCGCTAAAACAGCTCAACCGGCATGGAATGAATTTATGAGGGCAGCTCTTGATGGGCAACCAGAAGCGCCAATTGAACCACCTGAAGGATTAGTTTCTATTCGTATTGATTTAGCGACTGGCTTATTAAGCCACAAAAATGATTACACTAGCCGCTTTGAATACTTTGAAAAAGGCACTACCCCAACTAGTTATGTGCTTTCGCAGCCAAGCGATATTTTTGAAGAAAACACCAAAACAGAAGAAGAGCTATTTTAACCATAAGCACATCTCTCATTAGCTAAATGGTTAATTACGCTAAAAGAACGGCAACCTCTTTAGGTTGCCGTTTTTTGTTTTATTTAATTATTACTTTAAGTTTTTTATCAGCCAATATAAGTCAGAATGAACGCCTGCTGCAGTCACTTCCTTACCAGCACCTGGGCCTTGTATAATCAAGGCATTATTGCTGTACCACTGGCTGTTAATAACAAAAATATTATCACCCGGGGTTAAGTTTGCTAATGCGTCATTGGGCGTAACATACGCTAACCCTACTTTGGCCGTTACGCTATCGTGCCCAATACTCAGTAAACCTGTATAACGAAGTACCGCGTTTTGTAATTTTGCATTGCGTGCATGCTCTTCAATAAAAGTGTCGAGCTTATGTTTATTAGCTAAAAAGTCATCCCAGCTACCTAGTGCTAGCTCATCGGGCATTAACGGCGCTAAGGCAATGTCGTTAAGGTCTAATTCAACCCCTAACTCTCGCGCTAAAATAAGTAGCTTACGCTGCATATCTCGCCCCGATAAATCTTCGCGCGGATCGGGTTCAGTAAAACCCATTTGTTGCGCTTCAAGTAATAACTCAGAAAATGCAGTTGCGCCATTATACATACTACATAACCACGATAACGTACCCGAAAAAACACCTTCTATACGTGTTATTTTATCGCCACTGTTTTGTAAATCTGCAAGGGCAAAATTAATTGGTAAACCGGCACCCACACTAGCGTTATAGCGCCAATATAAATTGCGCTGCGCAATATTGTGCTGCAACGCTTTATACCAAGGAGTTGGCGCGGTACCAGCATACTTATTAGCACTAATTAAATGACAATCAAGCGCAACAAAATCTGGGTATAACTGACTAAATTGCTCGCTGGCGGTTATATCTATAACCACTTTATGCTCGTAATCAAGCTGGCCAATAGCGGTTAATAAATCTTGGCTGCTATAGTCAACAGCCTCTAACTGCCATTGGTTCTTCCAGTGCTGTACATTTATGCCGCTGGGATTAAATAGCAGTTTTTGCGAACGTGCTAATCCCACTAACTTAATATTAAAGTCGGTTGATAAGCGTGCTAGCTGCGCCGATAGTTGGCTAACAAATACATCCCCTACGTTACCAAGCCCTGCCACTATTAAGGCA
This sequence comes from Pseudoalteromonas sp. 20-MNA-CIBAN-0454, assembly GCF_040308685.1. Taxonomy (NCBI): domain Bacteria; kingdom Pseudomonadati; phylum Pseudomonadota; class Gammaproteobacteria; order Alteromonadales; family Pseudoalteromonadaceae; genus Pseudoalteromonas; species Pseudoalteromonas sp. 20-MNA-CIBAN-0454. Next base: position 136,140 of record NZ_JBEOOB010000002.1, read on the forward strand.
ATTTCTTGGCCTTTAGTGATCAGTTTATCGTGCAGCACATTAAGCACATCACTATCAATAAGCTGATCCGTCAGTAGCAATACATAACCACTATCTTGATGCACAAAGCGAGGTTCAATATTATGCAAATTGAGCAACTCGCGTGCCTGAGTACTCAATGAGTTTATATCTTGCTCAGGAGCAACTAGCGCGCAACCATGTAGGTTAGACTCGCTAATATTGGCTCTTCCTGCAAAGTAACTAACTACTTGATGGGTCGCTACTGCCGGTACTATTAGGTAAGTTTCACCCGCGCTACTAAAATGATGCAAACTATGTTGAATAAGCTGGCTAACCTGAGTTACCTCACCCTCAACTAGCCCTTCAACACTAAGTAAATCTATATTTTCTAATGTAGTAATAAAGCGTTTTTGTTTTACACAGCCCTCTTTCACTACATTTGTAGAGCTTGCTTGCACGTCAAAACTACTGCGCACCGCAAGCTTTATATCGGTATTTTTAAGTGGCGATAATGTTTTAGCGTGTAAAACGGGGTTACCTAATCTTGCCAATAAGTTAGCTTGCGCTCTACATACCTTAGCGTATTTAATGGCCTTGTTAACTTTACGTGGGTCGGTACTAAATATCCCTTGTGTATCGGTCCAAATATATACTTGTTTAGCATTGCAATAACTTGCCAATAAGGTTGCACTGTAATCACTACCATTGCGACCAAGAGTGACCGTATCGCCTTGGGTATTAGCCGCAATAAACCCTGTTACCACGTTAATTTTGTGCTGGCTAATAAGCTCACTACACTGCTGTGTATTTTGGCTATGCAATAATTGTCCATCACTTAGCGTAAACAAGCCTCTTGCGTCTTGCATGCATGCAGCAACATTAAGTTGCTGCAAATACGCTGCGAGCAAACGAGCTGACCACAACTCACCATAGGCGAGTAGCGCCGCTTCTTGCAACTGATCAGTACTCGCTAATTTAGCAACTAAACTTAGCTCTTCATTTAGAGTGGTTAAAGCGCTGCGCTTTAAATCGCCCTGCAGTAGCTGCGTTATTAAATCACTTTGATGATTGTTTAATTGCAATACAATATCAGCGAGCGCTTGAGTATCGTGCTGCTGATAACTTTGCCACAGTTTTACTAATGTATCTGTGGTTTTTCCTGCAGCCGATACCACTACACAATCACCGGGCTGAGCTTGCCCTATAATTATTTTTGCAACGCTTTTATAGCGCTCGGCTGAGCTTAAACTCGAACCACCAAACTTATGAATATTATTAGTCATATTAATTACCACAACGCCGGGTGAGCAGCGCTCAATTTAACATTACTACTTGCGCTAGCGCCTGCTTTACCTGCGTTATTGTGCTGACCTGGTTGCACTAAATTAAATACCCGATCAAAGTCTGCTAATAAATCTGCTACATCTTCAATACCTACCGACACACGAATAAGCGTATCGCCAACGCCAGCGGCTAAACGAGCCTCGGCTTCCATTCCTGCATGCGTCATTGTTGCTGGGTGGCATATTAAGCTCTCTACGCCACCTAAAGATTCAGCTAAGCTAAATGTTTTAAGGTTTGTTAAAAATGCAGCTGCGTCATTTACATCACCTTTAATGTCAAAACTAACCATGCCACCAAAACCAAGTTGCTGTGCTTTAGCCAATTCATGTTGTGGATGCGACTCTAGCCCCGGGTAATATACTTGGCTAACAAATTTTGAGCTTTCAAGGTACTTAGCAATAGCTAAGGCATTTTCTTGATGCTGTCGTAAGCGTACATTTAAAGTACGCAAGCCACGCAAAGTTAAGTAACTATCAAACGGTGCCCCCGTTATACCAATATTATTTGCCCACCAAGCCAGTTCTTCACCTAGTTCGTCAGTTGCAGCAATAACCGCACCGCCAACCACGTCTGAGTGGCCATTTATGTACTTAGTGGTTGAGTGCACCACAATATCAACGCCAAATTTAATCGGGTTTTGTAATGCAGGCGATAAAAAAGTGTTATCTGCGGCTACCAAAGCACCGCATTGTTTCGCAATATCGGTTACTGCTTTAATATCAGTTAAACGTAAAATAGGGTTACTAGGGGTTTCTATCCAAATTAACTTAGGTTTGATTACTAAAATTTGCTGCAAACTTTCTGGTTTAGTTAAATCTAACACTTCGAGTTTTAATAGGCCGCGCTTTTGTAATGAGGTAAATAAGCGATAGCTGCCGCCATAACAATCATGGGGGATCACTAACGTATCGTCACTATTAAGCAGCTGAGTGGCTAAGTGTACGGCAGCCATTCCTGTTGCAGTAATAATGCCGCGAGCACCACCTTCGAGTTCGCTGAGTGCTTGGGCTAAAGTATCACGATTTGGATTACCACTGCGGCCATAGTCATATTGACGTTTTGTATCAAAGTCGGCAAACGAATAAGTGGTTGATAAATACAGCGGAGGCACAACCGCGCCATGGTGCTTATCAGCATCGACACCACTGCGAACTGCAATTGTCGCTTTATTTTTTTCACTCATATTTATTACCTGCTTTATTTAGATGTTTAGACGTCTAAAACAGTAATTCATTCAACTTAAGAAGTCAAAACATTTAAACACCTAGCCATCTGTGCAACAAGTATTTGACTAATTTGTTTAAATCGATAGAATTTCACGCATATTCGCGCTATTTTTTAGTAGGGTGAGCAATTAATAATCTGAGGCAACGATACATCTTATGGCAAAATGGAATGGCGAGTATATTCACCCATACGCAGAACACGGGAAAAAATCAGAGCAAGTTAAAAAGATCACCGTTTCGATCCCGCTAAATGTATTAAAAGTACTAACCGATGAACGAACCCGTAGGCAAATTAATAACTTACGCCATGCAACTAATAGCGAGCTATTATGTGAAGCATTTTTGCATGCGTTTACTGGGCAACCGTTACCTAACGATGATGATTTACGTAAAGATAACGCCGAAAAAGTGCCTGAAGAAGTGAAAAAAATAATGCAAGAAATGGGCTTAGAAGTTCCTGTTTTAAACGAAGACTAAACAGCGGCTTTTAAACAAAAAAACCTCAGCCATGCTGAGGTTTTTTTATGGCTATAAATTACACTGAAGTAACTTAATACCGAGCAACATAATGCTGCTTATTCCATATAGTTTGCTGGCAGCTCTATTTGCGCTACGCCTGAAGCAATGGCTGCTAATGCAACTGCTTTAGCAATACGCGGCAATAAACGCGGGTCCATAGGCTTAGGAATAATATACTCTGCACCAAACGCTAGCTTATCGACACCGGCAGCTTTTAGTACTTCTGGCGGAACCGGCTCTTTGGCAATACTACGAATAGCTTCAACTGCTGCAATTTTCATTTCATCGTTAATTTCACTAGCACGCACATCAAGTGCACCACGGAAAATAAACGGAAAACACAACACGTTATTAACTTGGTTAGGGTAATCTGAGCGCCCTGTTGCCATAATTAAATCGCTTCGTGCGCCGTGTGCCAGTGCCGGATCAATCTCAGGGTCTGGGTTCGAACAAGCAAATACGACTGGCTTTGCTGCCATTAATTTTAAATCATCGGCCGATAATAAGTTAGGGCCCGACACACCAACAAATACGTCAGCATCTTCAATTACATCTTGTAATGTACGCTTATCGGTATTGTTAGCAAATAACTGTTTGTACTCGTTTAAATCATCACGGCGAGTGTGAATAACACCTTTACGATCAAGCATATAAATATGTTCACGCAGTGCACCACACTTAATTAATAACTCCATACAAGCAATCGCTGCAGCGCCGGCACCTAAACATACAATAACTGCATCTTCAATATCTTTGCCTTGCACTTCCAGCGCATTTATCATACCTGCAGCCGTTACAATAGCCGTGCCGTGCTGATCATCATGAAAAACAGGAATACTACAGCGTTCAATAAGCGCCTTTTCAATTTCAAAACACTCTGGTGCTTTAATATCTTCAAGGTTAATACCGCCAAAAGTATCAGCAATATTAGCCACAGTATTTATAAAGTCTTCGGTAGTGCGGTGTTTTACTTCAATATCAATTGAGTCAATGCCTGCAAAACGCTTAAACAACAACGCCTTGCCTTCCATTACCGGTTTTGACGCTAAAGGCCCTAAATTTCCTAAACCTAAAATAGCAGTACCATTGGTGATCACTGCAACCAAATTACCTTTACCTGTGTACTTATAGGCATTTACAGGGTCAGCAGCAATTTCACGCACCGGCTCAGCTACACCGGGGCTATAAGCTAAAGCGAGATCATGAGCCGTTTCTGCAGGCTTGGTTAGCTCAATGCTGATTTTACCTGGAACGGGGTGAGAGTGATAATGTAGTGCTTGTTCACGAAAGTCCGACATAACGCGATTATATCCTGCAATTTAAGTTAAAGTGAGAGGGAGTAAAGCGACACTTAACATGCCTTAAAGTACGATACCCTTATTATTTTTAAATTCCAAGCAATATCAGGTCTATCCTGTTATATGCTAGATCTGTTAATTTTAAGCGAATTTTCAGCAACTTCGATAAAAACATCGCTACTTTTCATAAATATAAATTGTGCTAAAAGGCACTTTTCAAGCTTATTTTAGTTAAAAGTATTATTCACAAAACAGCGTTTTTAAAATGTGAATAAAATCAGCTAAAAGCGATTATTTATTCTGCTTTAACAACACATAGCTTCATGTTGGCTACTTTTAGAAACCGAGTTTAAAATTTAGCTATTAAAAATATAGAGAATATTAGGTCATTTGTCTGCAAAGGTTTATGCATACCGAGAATAAGAACAGGAAATAGTTATGCAAAAGCAATAAACTTAAAACTAGCGAGGTTAGGGGGAAGTTAAGGATTTTTAGGCATAAAAAAAGCATCCTAAGATGCTTTTTTTAACTAAATAGCAATAATTACTTTTTGCTACCAAGTGCACCGAAACGCTTGTTGAAACGATCAACACGTCCGCCAGTGTCTAAAATCTTTTGCTTACCAGTGTAAAACGGGTGACACGCAGAACAAACGTCTAGGTGAATATTTTTACACAGAGTAGAGCTAGTTTCGAATTCGTTTCCACATGAACAAGTTGCAGAAATTACTTCGTACTTAGGGTGAATACCTTCTTTCATAGAAACCTCTAGTTAAGGCCGCATCGCTCTCCAAACCCGGAGTCTGGCACCATACGTCGTTAAAACAAATTTATTGGTGGCGGATTTTATCCAACAACCATCAAGCACACAAGCATTAATTAGTATTTTTGCTAAAAAAATAACCATTTTGAGTAAACAAGGTTATTTGGTAGTAGGTTTTTAGCTGTATTTTTAGTACATTAGGGCCAAGTATTAGCACGCCCTCCCCCATTATTTTTTTAACAGTTGAGTTACTATGTATTTTGTTGAAGTTGCTATAAAAGTTCCACTACCGCGCACCTTTGATTATAAAGTAGATAGCCAGCTTGGTGAAGCTTCTGCGCCATTAAAACCCGGAATGCGGGTGTTAGTACCCTTTGGTAATCAACGTAAAGTAGCCGTGGTTTTAGCGCTTAAAACAACAACCGAAGTGCCTGAAAACAAAATAAAGGCAATTTTTGAAATTATCGACGATACGCCAATTTTATCTGCAGAGCACATAGAGTTACTGCGCTTTACTGCCCGTTATTATTGCTACCCGCTGGGTGAAACCATTCATATTGCATTGCCAAGCGCACTACGCCAAGGCGAATCGCCTGATAAAACCAGCATTAATATGGTAGCCCTAACGGAAAAAGGCGCGCTGCTGCCGTCATTAAAAGCTAAGACTCAACTTAATTTACTAAAGCAGCTATCGCAATCAGGCAAGTCGTCATTAACCGAGTTAAAAGCTTTGGGCTTTAGTAAAAAAACCATTGATAGCTTAATAGATAAGGCACTCATAACGCAGTCAATTGAGCATGATAACCACTGGCAAAGTGTAGCCCCAACAGTGGGTAGCAAACCAACACTTAACAAAGAGCAAGCGGTTGCCTGCACCACAATTAATCAAAGCAGCGGTTTTAGCAGCTTTTTATTAGAAGGTGTAACCGGTAGCGGCAAAACAGAAGTGTACTTACAATGTTTAGAAGAAGTACTAAAGCGCGGCGAACAAGCACTAGTATTAGTGCCCGAAATAGGCTTAACCCCGCAAACCGTTAACCGCTTTCGCCGCCGCTTTCCCGACACCCCCATTATGCTTTGGCATTCAGCTTTAACCGATAATGAACGCTTACAAACCTGGCGTTTTTGCGAAAAAGCCAGCTGCGCCATAGTAATAGGCACACGTTCGAGTATTTTTCTGCCATTTTTAAAGCTCGGCATGATAGTGGTTGATGAAGAACATGACTCGTCTTTTAAACAGCAAGACACGCTGCGCTACCATGCCCGTGATTTAGCTGCGTATCGTGCATATCAGCATAAAATTCCGCTTATATTAGGCAGTGCAACACCGGCACTCGAAACCCTGCACAAAGCAATTAATAATAAATACCAACTACTGAGCCTTACTGAGCGCGCGCAAACCGCTACCGATAACCAATTTAAATTACTCGATATGAAAGGTCAGCCCGACCAAGCAGGCATTGCCCATGCCAGCCTTGCTACCATGCGCCAACATTTAAAACGTGGCAAACAAGTGATGGTGTTTTTAAATCGTCGTGGATTTTCGCCCACGTTAATTTGCCATGAATGTGGCTGGTTAAGCGAATGCAAGCGTTGCAGCACCAGTGCCACTTTTCATAAAGCTATTGGGCAAATGATTTGCCATCACTGTGGCGATCAATATCATGTTCCACACCAATGCCCCGACTGCGGTAGCACGCAAATTTTTCCTAATGGTAAAGGCACTGAGCAAATAGAAGAGTTTTTATCGAGTGAATTTCCACAAACCCCTGTTACACGTATCGACCGCGACTCTACTCGTCGTAAAGGCAGCCTTGAAAAAGCACTGGATGAAATAAACCTAGGCGGCGCGCGCATTTTAGTGGGCACGCAAATGTTGGCTAAAGGGCATCACTTTGCCGATGTAAGTTTAGTGGTTATTTTAGACGTAGACAGCGGCTTATACTCCTGTGATTTTAGAGCAACTGAGCATTTAGCCCAACTTGTTACGCAAGTGGCCGGGCGTGCTGGGCGCTCAGGTGAGGCAGGCCAAGTGTTATTGCAAACACATTTTCCTGAGCACCCACTATTACAAGATTTGGTTAATAATGGTTATCAGGATTTTGCTCGCTTTGCACTGCGTGAACGTGAAGATGCAGACCTACCACCAATCACAAATATGGCCATTGTTCGCGCCCAAGGACACAATATAAAACAAGTCGTCGATTTTTTGACAGATTTGGTTCCAGTAAGCGGGGTAACTGGTATACAATTGCTCGGTCCAATACCTGCTCCTCTTGAAAAAGTAGCAGGTATGTATCGTTTTCAATTACACATTCAAGCGCAAGATCGCCGCGTATTGCACCAATATCTTGCGCAAATGGTTGATTATCTAAGCACTAGCAAACTTGCACAAAAAGTACGCTGGAGCCTAGACGTAGACCCTATAGACATGATTTAGGTTAAGGCCAAAATAAAGCTATGGCACAGCACGATTACATTAACAAAAAACCAGCAAACCGCAAAAAAGCGAAATCAGCGCCCGCTAAAAAACCCTTTCCAATACTGTTAGTTTTAATTGTTACTTTATTGGTGGCAGGTTTTGCTTATGGCTTATGGTTTATTAAAAATAACGCCGATCCTGAGCTAGTTGAAAAACAAGCTAACCCTGTACCTACAACTCCTGTAGAAGTTGTTGTACCACGTACGCCTGCGTTTATTAAAGAAATTAGAAACCACGAAATTCAGGTTGAAGTAAAAGAACTTGAACAAAAAGGCCCTTACGTTATGCAATGCGGTTCGTTTAGAACCTACCCGCAGGCTGAATCGCTAAAAGCTAAAATAGCCTTTGCAGGGCTTATTTCTGAAATAAAAGAGACCACAGGCAGCAGTGGCATTTGGTATAAAGTACGCTTAGGCCCCTATAAAACCAAGCGCCAAGCTGAGAGCGATAAAAATAAACTTAAACGTGTAAAAATAGTCGGCTGCGGAATTTGGGGCTGGACTTGAAAATAAACCATTCACCCATATAACCTCTTCATAATCGTTTTTTACGAGTTGCCCCTGCAGCTCGATGATGAGGAATAATATGACTACTATCGTAAGTGTACGCCGCGGCAACAATGTTGTAATTGGCGGCGACGGCCAAGTTTCGCTTGGTAATACAGTAATGAAGGGCAATGCCCGTAAAGTTCGACGCCTCTATAATGGCAAAGTAATTGCTGGCTTTGCCGGCGGTACTGCTGATGCCTTCACCCTTTTCGAACGCTTTGAAAGCAAACTAGAAATGCACCAAGGTAACCTCACTAAAGCCGCGGTTGAAATGGCCAAAGACTGGCGCAGCGATCGCGCTTTGCGCAAGCTCGAAGCACTGCTTGCTGTAGCCGACGAAACAGCCTCTTTAATCATTACCGGTAATGGTGATGTAGTACAGCCAGAAAATGACTTAATTGCCATTGGCAGTGGCGGTAACTTTGCCCAATCGGCAGCAACTGCCTTACTGGAAAACACCGATTTAAGTGCTCGCGAAATAGTAGAAAAAAGCCTAACCATTGCAGGCAATATCTGCGTATTCACTAACGACTTTCAAACTATCGAAGAATTGTAACAGGAACCGCTATGTCTGCTATGACCCCAAGAGAAATTGTTCACGAGCTAGATCAGCACATTATTGGTCAAGCAAAAGCTAAAAAAGCCGTTGCTATTGCACTGCGTAACCGCTGGCGCCGGATGCAGCTAAGTGATGATTTACGTAATGAAGTAACACCTAAAAATATTTTAATGATTGGCCCAACGGGTGTTGGTAAAACCGAAATTGCGCGCCGTTTAGCTAAGCTTGCTAACGCGCCATTTATTAAAGTAGAAGCAACTAAATTCACCGAAATTGGCTATGTTGGTAAGGAAGTTGAAACCATCATCCGCGATTTAGTCGATGTTGCGATTAAAATGACGCGTGAGCAACAAACTAAAAAGTTTAAGCATCGCGCTGAAGAAGCAGCCGAAGAGCGTATTTTAGATGCGCTTTTACCACCAGCTAAAGATCAATATGGCGAAAGCCAACGCGATGACAGCTCTTCAACTCGTCAAACGTTTCGTAAAAAGCTACGTGAAGGCCAATTAGATGACAAAGAAATCGAAATTGATTTAGCTCAAGCACAACCAAACGTAGAAATTATGGCCCCCCCTGGTATGGAAGATATGACCAACCAGTTGCAAAGCATGTTTCAAAACATGGGTGGCGATAAGCGCACTAAGCGGAAGTTAAAAATTAAAGAAGCCTTTAAATTATTAAGTGAAGAAGAAGCCGCTAAGCTAGTTAATCCTGAAGAACTAAAAGAGCAGGCTATTTTTGCAGTTGAACAAAATGGTATTGTATTTATTGATGAAATAGACAAAATTTGTAAACGCGGTGACTCATCAGGTCCAGACGTTAGTCGTGAAGGCGTACAGCGCGACTTACTACCATTAATTGAAGGTTGTACGGTTAGCACTAAGCACGGCATGGTTAAAACTGACCATATGCTATTTATTGCTTCGGGCGCATTTCAAATGGCTAAGCCATCAGACATGATCCCTGAGCTACAAGGTCGCCTTCCTATTCGTGTAGAGCTTGAAGCACTTACTGCTGATGACTTTAAACGTATTTTAACAGAGCCGCATGCATCGCTTACCGAGCAGCAGCGTGAACTGCTTAAAACTGAGCAAGTTACTATTGAATTTAGTGATGATGCAATTGAGCGCATTGCTAAAGCCGCTTGGCAAGTTAACGAAAAAACCGAAAACATCGGTGCTCGTCGCTTACATACGGTAATGGAAAAGCTAATGGAAGAAATTTCATATGACGCTTCAGAGCAAGCCGGAACATCACTGGTAGTTGACGCCGCTTATGTTGAAAAACACTTAGGTGCGCTGGTTGAAGATGAAGACTTAAGCCGCTACATTCTTTAATTAAAATTAGCTGCATAAACAGTTATACTAAAAGCCTCCGCACTGGGGGCTTTTTAATGAGATAAAAATGAAACACGTAACAAAAGTACATTACCACAGCGTTAGCAAAAATTTAGATGTTTACTTTGATGATGACAGCCAAGCCGTATTTAGTTGTGAATTTTTACGTGTGCACTCTCCTTCTGCAGAAGTGCAAGGACATGGCTCAGGGCCAATGAAATTAGTATTCAATAAACAATCCGTTGGTATTAAAAACATTGCTCATGTTGGTCATTACGCACTGCGTTTAGATTTTGACGATGGCCACAATAGCGGGTTATTTAGCTGGCAATATTTTGCAAAACTACAGGCGCAGCAAGCGACTCTATGGGATGAGTATTTAAAGCGGGTTAGTGAGCACAATAACTCTAAAGACAGCGTACCCATAAAGTTTATTCCTTAAACTATACGGGTACTTTATTGCTAAGTTTTAAACCTTAAATTTGTCAATTGCAGCAAAAAGCACTCGTGCTTGCGCTGATACTTCTTCGCTTGTTTGCGCATTGTTAGCAGCGTGCCCTGAGGTGTTTCTGGCAATATCACGAATACTCACCACATTTTTATTTACTTCAGATGCTACTTGGCTTTGTTGATCAATTGCCACAGCAATTTGTGTGCTCATTTCCATAATCGTTTGCACATCTTCGGTTATTGCTCCGAGTAACTCACCAGCTCTATTTGCTTGCGATGCACTTTCATCACCTTGTGAGCGGCACTGATGCATAATACTCACCACTTCTTGAGTGCGCTGTTGTAGAGTATTTATTATACCTTCTATTTCACTTGTAGATTCTTGTGTTCGTTGAGCCAATGAGCGCACTTCATCTGCAACCACAGCAAACCCTCTGCCTTGCTCACCCGCTCTAGCGGCTTCAATAGCAGCGTTTAACGCTAACAAGTTAGTTTGATCGGCAATCGCACGAATAACATCAAGCACAGAGCCTATTGTTTCACCGTCTTTTTCTAATAAAGAAACGACACTTGACGCATGCTCTAAAGAGTCAGACAACCCTCTAATATGCGCGACGGTTGACTCAACCTCACTACGACCTTGTTGCGCACTTAAATTAGTTGATTCTGCTTTTTTAGCAGCAGCTTCGGTATTATGTGAAATATCTTGAATGGTCGCCTGCATTTCGGTCGCCGCAGTGGCCACCATATCGGCTTCATGTAATTGATCTTGCATACCCGAGCTGGTTGCGGCGGTACTTTCTGATAAATTTTCAGTCGCGATATTTAACGCATTTAAAGCCCCATTCACCTCATTTATAAGGTTATTAAAGTCACCAATTAAACTATTAAAATCTTTCGACATAATCGTAATTTCGTCATTGCCAATTTGCTCAATGGTTACTGTTAAATCATTATTGCGTCGAATCTTGTTTATAGATTGGTAAATACGCTCTACAGGTACAATGATAGAGCGACTGGTTAAGTAAACCAGGGTTAAAACTATAATACCCGATATAATAAACACCATAATAGCGACCGACTGTGCTTTAGCTATACTGGCTTCAACTTGCAATTTAGTATCTGCTACTAGCTGCATTACCAACTGATCACTTTGCTCTACACTTTGTTGCATGCGCCCAAGTGCGCCAGAGTCTAGATCAACACCTAATTCAAGCTGCGCTTTTACCAATGTTTGAAAAGCACTTTGATAATTAGACAGTAGGTTTTTTAAATTACTTTTAATGTTTTGACTTAGTGATGAGCTCGTTATTTTTTGCTGTAACGTATCAACATGATCTTGAAAACTTGCTAAATATTTTTCATCCAAACGTAACATAAAGTCTTTTTCGGCACGTCTTAGCTGTAGCATTAGGGTCAATAGCTGGTATTCATCTTGTTGATTGAGCAAACTTTCTACTTCATGCACAGCACTTCGCAGTTGCCCATAAAGCCCATCGTCTTGATGTAAGCCAATACTTTTTTGCAGTCGCACAACCTCATTAAAATCACTATAAAAGCTTTTTATTAAACGCATATAGAGGGTTATCTGCTGTGTATCAATCTCTGAATCTTGCATTTGCGATTGTAATTGAATTATTTGTTTATTTAATTGTGCGTATTCTTGTTCAAATAATGAGAGTGCTTGTGGCTGTTTATAAAACAAAAAGGTTTTTTCATGTGCACTTAACTGCAACTGATGAATGTTTAACTGCTCGGCCTGTTGCGTGATGTTCGTTAACTTTAACGTGGTTTGTGAGCCTGTGATAATTACATATAAAAAAGCCAGCATGGCCAAAGCAACAGTTAAAGCATTTAGCTGTAAACGCCGCTTAATGGTCAAGTTTTGCAAAACAATCATTGTTACACCTTTAAAAATTTAATGAGCAACTCTGTTACTTACACTTATATAACTTAAGCTTTTAACAAAGAAAGAAATACCGAAAAACACTAAAACACCTGCACTGCTGAGCACTTTTTAAAGTGACGTTATTTAGCTTAATTAACCGCGCAATTATTTAGTTGCGGATTATATGCCAGCAATAACTTAAGGCCTATACATTGTATAGGCCAATGATTACAAATTATTTATTAGCCGCCTATTTTGCCTAAATTTACTGCGATTAAGTCGTTGTTATTGCATATAAGGAGGGTATACTGAAGCATAAACTAATGTATCTTTTGAGGATAAAATAATGGATTACAGCACTTCTGACTTATGTGACCACTTTGCCGATGTGGTTGACGTGCTTGAACCTATGTTCATCAACTTTGGTGGCCGACACAGCTTTGGTGGCCGCATTAAAACGGTTAAATGTTTTGAAAATAATGAACTTATCCGTGAATTACTTTCTCAAGATGGTACAGACCTAGTGCTACTTATTGACGGTGGTGGCTCTACTCGTCGTGCGCTTATCGATATTGAACTGGCCGAACTTGCACTTGAAAGCAACTGGCAAGGTATTATTGTTTACGGGGCTGTACGCCACGTAGACGAAATTGAAGAGCTTGATTTAGGCATTCAAGCTATTGCCTCTATTCCGGTTGCAGCAGATAGCCAAGGCGCAGGCGAAGACGGCATTGGGGTTAACTTTGCTGGCGTATCGTTTTTTGATGATGACTTTATTTATGCCGACAGCACCGGCATTGTATTATCTGCAGAAGAGCTAGAACTGGAAATCGTAGAAATATAACGTGGCGCACTATTTAAACGTTTACGATGAAAGCGCGGTTAAGTCGTTTTGCACTAGTCGCGCTAACGAAACCAAAGTATGGCAGTCAATGTCATTACTCGATACCGACGTAAATATACAACAAGCGCTTAGCGATGCCGCACAATTTGGCATGCGCTACGTGTTACTGGGTATTTGTGAAGATATTGGCCCAAAAGCAAACTTAGGAGCCGGGGGTGCAGAGCAAGCATGGCCGGCTTTTTTACAACGTTTTTTAAACCAGCCTTATAATCAATTTATTGCCACGCAAAAAGTACTGTTACTTGGCGAAGTGCACACAGCTGATTTAATGGCGCAAAGCGCTCTACTCGACAACCAAAAACCTGCCCATTTAACACAGTTGCGTGAGTTATGTGAGCAACTTGATCAACGCGTAGAAGCTATATTAAGTTTAATATTTAAAGCGGGGCTTGAACCCATTGTTATTGGTGGCGGCCATAATAATTGCTTAGGTATTATAAAAGCGTTAGCTAAGTATAAAAACACCGCTATTAACGCTATAAATTTTGATCCCCACGCCGACTTTCGAGAATGCGAAGGCCGCCACAGTGGTAATGGCTTTAGCTATGCGTACAGCGCGCAGTATTTAAAAAGTTACCATGTTATTGGCTTGCACGAGCTAAAAAACAATCAAGCTATTATAGATGCGTTAGCCGCTGCTAATTTTACTTTTAATAGCTATCAGTCAATCGCCGTTAAACGTGAAATTAATCTAACTCAAGCAGTGAGCAATGCGCTGAAGAGTTTTGATGCAGCGCCTCTAGGTGTTGAGGTTGATTTAGATAGCATTGCATTTATGCCTGTAAGTGCTTATACCTGTAGTGGTTTTAGCGTAAGTGACGCTGAGCACTTTGTGCATTTAGCTGCAAGCAACCGCCACTCTCACTACTTGCACTTATGCGAAGCAGCTCCTATTCAACATCCCAGCGGGATTGAAGCCGGTAAAGTGCATTGCGGACAAGTTATTAGCGCACTAGTGAATAGTTACCTGCAAGCCAAAGAGTGTGCTTAATTACTTTGCTGCTGCGCTAATTGCCACTGCTTTAACCAGCTCATTAAACCAACACTGCTTAATGGGTGGCCAAAATAATAGCCTTGTGCAGCATAGCCTTTTAGGCTTTTTACAAATTTAAGCTGATCTAGGGTTTCAACCCCTTCAAAAATAACCTTAGTACTTTGTTGATTATGCATTTGCACCATACCAACAACTAGGCTGCGAATATTGTTTTGATTACTAAAATCAGCAGTTAATGCTGGCGCGACTTTAATGTATTCTACCGCTAAACTAGGTAACTTAGAGAGCGAAACGGGGTTATCGCCCAAACCATCAACACACACTTTTAAGCCTATATTATTAAGCCGCGCAATCATGGCTCGCCCTTTGTCATCTAGGTTAGTAAAAATATGTAGCGGGCACTCAACAATTAAATCGCCAGGCCTTAAGTTATGCTCTTTCATAGCACTCGTTACAAATTCTACAAACTCTTCATTGAGCATTTCAGGGCCAAATACATTAATGCTCAATGGCACTGCAAAGCCCTCCATACGCAATGCCATTGCAAGTTCAGCAGCGCGCTCTATAACAAATATAGCCAGTGGGTAAGCAAGCCCTGCAATTCTAATATCATCAATAAAACGACTCGCTGAAAGTATGCCTTGCTTAGGATGCTGCCAACGCAGTAATAGTTCTAAAAACTCAATTTGGCCATTATCATTTACAATAACCGGCTGAAAATACAGCTCGAACTCATTGGTGAAATCAATTTCTGCAAGCTCTTTTAATCGTGCTTGCTGCTCTAACTGCTCGATCATCATTTGTTGATGATAAGCAACCACCTGTTGTTTTGGCTGGCTATCAAGTGCTAAATAAGCCGATTTAATTAAATTGTCAAAGTCTTCATCTTGCTCATTACAATGCACATAGCTTGCTCTTGCGGTCACTTCTATAGTGCAGTTAGCCACATTAAAAGGTTTAAGTGTAGCGCCAAATATTTCGGTAATTATTTTTTCATGCAAGTGTTTATGGCTGGCTAAGTTACAAATAAAGGCAAAATTAAGCCCTCCTAAATGGGTTAGTTTTTCATCGTCCTCTAACGATACAATGCCATCATTATTGAGTAATTCTTTTATTCTATTCGCCGACTGAGCAAGCAGTAAATCACCAAAATCACGCCCAATATGCTGATTAACTTGCTCAAAACCTTCTAAACGAAGAATTACCAACGCCCCTAGTGACGGTGCTTTATTACGCCACGTATTATAACCTTGACGTAATTTTTGTTTATCGGCAAAAGAGGCCAGCGGAGAGCTTTCGATGTAATGTTCAGGTGCTGCTTGCTGCTGCTTCAAGGGCGCTTGATTAAGTGTCTCATTATTAGTAATAAACCCAGTTAATGATAATAACAACACCGCACTAACAATCCAAAACAGTGTAATGCCAAACGCTGCAATGGCTATAAGTAATGCTATAAACAACACCGCAGCAAGTGCACTTAATATAATTAACAGCTTGTTTTTATGTACAATTGCATGCCACAAATTAAAGCCAAAACCTAATGCGAGTAAAGCGCTAAGCCATGCAGCACCACTGCTTAAAATAGCCAACCCTATTAACCCTGTGCATAAGTAGCTTAATCTAGATGCTGTATTTTTTACGCTCAGCAAGGTAGCGATCATCGCCATAAGTAAGGCGCCACTAAAAAAAACCGGCAAGCCACTGTCGCTAATCAAGCTCAAATTAGCACTACTGGTACTGGCTAAAAAATTAAATAAAAGCATAAATATTAAGGCCTACTTATCGGTCTGGGGTAAAGGTGTGACTAAATAAGTTTACCCATAATCCATAAGTTTAACAGTTTATTTACCCCAAACTGGTAACTTAATTGTGCTGGATGGCTTATTTGCCACTGTGCAATGTCGGCCCTCGCACCTACTTTTAAAACTCCGCGGTCTGTTAACCCTAAAGCTTTAGCAGCATTACGAGTTACTCCAGCAAGTGACTGCTCGGGTGTTAATCTAAATAATGTGCATGCCATATTCATCATTAATTGTAGCGAACACAGCGGTGAGGTGCCCGGATTAAAGTCGCTAGCAATCGCTATAGGCACTTTATATTGATTAAGCAAAGCTATTGGCGGAAGTTGTGTTTCTCTTAAAAAGTAAAATGCGCCAGGCAACAATACTGCTACTGTGCCGGCCTGTGCCATCGCTTTTACGCCATCTTCATCTAGGTATTCAATATGATCAGCCGATAGCCCGTTAAATTGCGCCACCAGCTCAGCACCGTGTTGATTAGAGAGCTGCTCGGCATGGCATTTTACTGGCAAGTTATGTTTTTTTGCCGCCTCGAACACCCGCTTGGTTTGGGTATAGCTAAAGCCTACATTCTCACAAAAAACATCAACCGCATCAGCAAGGTTATTAACCACTACCTGATCAAGCATATCGTTACATACTAAATCAATATAGTCATCGCTACGCCCTTTGTACTCTGGTGGTAGCGCATGCGCCCCTAAAAAGGTGGTTTTAATATTAATAGGGTGATGCTCATCAAGTAAGCGCGCCACTTCTAATATTTTTATTTCGTTGGCAGTATCGAGTCCATAACCCGACTTTATTTCTACCGTTGTCACGCCCTCTGCCAGTAACGTATTTAACCTATCTTTGGCGGCTACAAATAACTGCTCATGATCGGCAGCGCGGGTGGCTTTAACTGTACTAGTTATACCGCCACCTTGGGCAGCAATTTGCTCATAACTCACCCCTTGTAAGCGCTGCTCAAACTCCTCTGCTCTAGAGCCTGCAAATACTAAATGCGTGTGGCAATCTATTAACCCTGGGGTTAACCATTGCCCTTTTATACTCAAAGTAGGCGTTGCAAACACATCAAAACTAGGTAAGTTTTTTTGCTCACCTAGCCACATAATTTTTCCATTTTTGATTGCTAAGGCTGCATTTTCTATCGCGCCATAAGGCGCCTCTACAGCACTATCTATAGTGGCAATGTTGGCATCGGTAAGCAGTAAATCAATATCTTCTAATTCATAACCTGGTGTTGCACTTTGCATATTGCGCGCCCTTGTGTTTTTTATAATGACTAAAATATAGTCTAACAACCCGTCTTGTATATACAAGGCAATTATGCCATCTTAATCTTATAGTTTATTTTTAATACAATTAAATACACCATGACAACGCCTAAATTTGCACAAATAAAACAGTTTATAGTTGATAAAATTAGCAGTGCTACATGGCAAGAAAACCAGCGTGTGCCTTCTGAAAACGAGCTAAGCAATCAATTTTCTGTAAGCCGTATGACCGCTCGACGCGCATTAAGCGAGCTAACCGAGGCGGGAATTTTAACTCGCAGCCAAGGGTTAGGCACCTTTGTTGCTAGCTTTAAATCGCAGTCGTCATTGCTTGAAATTAAAAATATTGCCGATGAAGTAAAAGAACGTAATGGTAATTATAGCTGTACGGTTTTGGCGCTTGAGTCGTTACCCGCAATTGCTAGCATTGCCATTGCACTGGGTATTAAAGTTAACAGCACTGTGTATCGCAGTGTATTGCTGCATAACGAAAATGCCAAACCACTGCAAGTAGAGGAACGCTTTGTAAACCCCGCTTTTGCCGCGCAGTACTTACAACAAAATTTTACGCTACTTACTCCACATGAGTACTTATCGAATGTAGCCCCGCTTACCCAAGCAACGCATACGGTGGAAGCCATTATGCCCAATAAACAAATGTGCCAGTGGCTTAACTTATCGAGTCAAGAACCTTGCCTGCAACTCATTCGCCGTACTTGGTCAAGCAACGGCATTGTGAGTTATGCCCGACTTGTTTCACCTGGGAGTAAGTATCGTTTAGGTGGTCACTTAACTTTTAAAAATAATAATTAAAAACTACAACAGGAGTAAATATGAACAATCGACTCGACAACAACCGCACAATACGCGCCCCCCACGGCGATAAAATTAGCGCTAAAAGTTGGCAAACCGAAGCCGCTAAACGCATGTTAATGAATAACTTAGACCCTGACGTTGCAGAGCATCCCCATGCATTAGTTGTTTATGGCGGCATTGGTCGCGCTGCACGTGACTGGCCCAGTTACGACAAAATTATAGCAACTCTCGATAGACTCGAAGATGACGAAACGCTACTCGTACAATCGGGTAAACCTGTAGGGGTATTTAAAACCCACAGTAATGCGCCGCGAGTACTCATAGCTAATTCTAACTTAGTACCGCACTGGGCTAATTGGGAGCACTTTAACGAGCTCGATAAAAAGGGCTTGATGATGTACGGGCAAATGACCGCGGGATCTTGGATTTACATTGGCTCACAAGGCATAGTGCAAGGCACTTACGAAACTTTTGTGGCCATGGCTAAACAACATTTTGCTGGCAGTGCTAAAGGTAAATGGGTATTAACTGGCGGGCTTGGTGGCATGGGCGGCGCACAACCTCTTGCTGCAACTATGGCAGGCTTTTGTGCATTAGTGGTGGAATGTGATGAAACCCGTATCGATTTTAGAATAAAAACCGGTTACGTAGATATTAAAGCCAACAACCTTGAACACGCACTACAACTTATAACTAATGCGTGCGTAAAAGGTGACGCTCTTTCGGTCGGGTTACTTGGTAATGCTGCCGATGTGTTTAGCACTTTAGTTAAAAGTGGCGTTACTCCCGATGTGGTCACCGATCAAACCTCAGCGCACGATCCGCTAAATGGCTATTTACCGCAAGGCTGGAGCATGGAACATGCAGCTAAAATGCGCGAACAAGACCCAAAAGCGGTTGTAACAGCAGCTAAGCAATCAATGGCGGTGCAAGTAAGAGCTATGCTCGCGCTGCAACAAGCGGGCGCTGCTACCACTGATTATGGCAACAATATTCGGCAAATGGCATTTGATGAAGGCGTTACCAACGCGTTTGATTTCCCAGGGTTTGTACCTGCGTATATTCGTCCTTTATTTTGCGAAGGCATTGGCCCATTTAGATGGGTGGCACTGTCGGGCGACCCCGAAGATATTTATAAAACCGATGCCAAAGTTAAAGAGTTAATCCCCGATGACGCACACTTACATAACTGGCTTGATATGGCGCGTGAACGTATTCAGTTTCAAGGCTTACCGGCGCGTATTTGCTGGGTAGGATTAAAAGACAGAGCCCGTCTTGCGCTCGCTTTTAACAACATGGTTAAAAATGGCGAGCTTAAAGCCCCGGTTGTTATTGGTCGCGACCACCTCGACTCTGGCTCGGTTGCTAGCCCTAACCGCGAAACCGAAGCTATGCTAGATGGCTCTGATGCGGTATCTGATTGGCCATTACTCAATGCACTTCTTAACACAGCCAGTGGTGCAACTTGGGTATCGCTACACCATGGCGGTGGCGTAGGTATGGGCTTTAGCCAACATGCAGGCGTAGTTATTGTGGCTGATGGCAGCGACGAAGCAAAACAGCGTATTGCCCGCGTACTGTGGAACGACCCTGCAACTGGAGTTATGCGCCACGCGGATGCAGGCTACGATATAGCAAAAAATTGTGCAAAAGAGCAAAACCTAGACTTACCAATGTTAAACGAGGAATGATCATGCTTGAACTAACTCTCACCCCCGGCTCGCTTGATTTAAACACACTAAGAAAAATTAATAATTCACCGGTAAAATTGAGCCTTATAAAGCATGCCGAGTCGCAAATAGCTGCCAGCGCACAAACAGTGCAAAACGTAATTAACGAGCACCGCACTGTATATGGTATTAATACCGGTTTTGGCTTATTAGCTAACACCAAAATTGCCGATAACGAACTAGAGCTATTACAACGCTCTATTGTACTTTCGCATGCGGCAGGTATTGGCGAGTATATGGATGACAGTACCGTACGCTTAATGATCACCTTAAAAATTAATTCACTGTCGCGTGGCTATTCTGGTATTCGTTTGCAGGTCATTGAATTTTTTATCCAGTTGCTTAATAGCCAAGTATACCCTTGCGTGCCTAAAAAAGGCTCGGTGGGTGCATCGGGCGATTTAGCACCGCTTGCTCATATGTGCTTGCCGTTACTAGCCGAAGGCCACATGCGCCACCAAGGGCAAATAATGAGTGCCGAGCAAGGGCTTAAAATTGCGGGGCTAAAACCACTTACCTTAGCCGCTAAAGAAGGCTTAGCCCTTTTAAACGGCACCCAAGCCTCGACTGCTTTTGCATTACAAGGGCTATTTAGAGCAGAGGATTTATACGCACAAAGCTGCGTAATTGGCGCTATGAGTATTGAAGCGGCCATGGGCAGCCGAGCACCATTTGATGCGCGTATTCATGAAATTCGAGGCCAACAAGGGCAAATAGATAGTGCAGCTATATTTAGAGCCTTGCTAGGTCCACAATCACAAATTAGTGAATCACACGTAAATTGTGAAAAAGTACAAGACCCCTACTCTTTACGCTGTCAGCCACAAGTGCTTGGTGCTTGCTTAACCCAAATTCGCCAGGCGGCAGAAGTTTTATTATGTGAGTCTAACGGCGTAACCGACAACCCGCTGGTATTTGCTGATGTGGGTGATATTATTTCTGGCGGTAATTTTCATGCAGAGCCGGTGGCAATGGCCGCCGATAACTTAGCAATTGCCATTGCTGAAATTGGCGCACTTGCCGAGCGCCGAATTGCTTTACTAATTGACTCTAGCCTATCTAAATTGCCGCCTTTTTTAGTTGAAAATGGCGGCGTAAACTCAGGCTTTATGATCGCCCAAGTAACTGCCGCAGCCCTGGCATCTGAAAACAAATCACTTGCCCACCCAGCTTCTGTAGATAGTTTGCCAACCTCGGCGAATCAAGAAGATCATGTGTCTATGGCCACTTTTGCGGCAAGGCGCTTGAAGGAAATGGCCGATAACACCCAAGGCGTACTTGCTGTTGAATGGTTAGCGGCCGCGCAGGGGTTAGAGTTTAGAAAGCCGCTTACAGCTGCTGCTAAAGTAGAGCGTGCTAAAAGCTTACTGCGCGAGCATGTAAGCTACTACGATAAAGACCGTTACTTTGCCCCCGATATTGAAGCTGCAAATGCGTTATTAAACGCAGGCAAGTTATGCAACTTTATTGAGGGTGACTGCTTAGTATCTTATTAAATTGCGTATTGGTAACTAAACCCTAACGCCTCAATGGCTGAGCCAAGCACTTTGCGCTCAGCCGTATCTGTTCCCGTAAAGCGTGGCATTTCGCCGCCATGTTGTTGGCACTTTTGCGCATAGTAATCGCGCTTACAAGGATGCGACGGGTTAACCACATTATAAATACTCTGCCCTTGATGCCAATGCTCAAGCACCGCAAAAATAGCGTTAATCACATCTTGCTGATGCACCATATTAACGACTTGCTCGGCAGAGGTATTTAGCTCTTTACCTGCAATAAAACGCCCCGGCTCTCTATTGGGTCCAACTAAACCGGCTAAGCGCAGCACTTTACCGTTTTGCTCTAGTACTTGCTCTTCAGCTTCATATAGCTTTATTTGTCGCTCGTTTGTACACGAAATATCGCTGCTTTCGCTATATACACCTGGTTCTTGATCGTACACTCCCGTTGATGAGCAAAGTAAAAAGCCCTTAGCATTCAGTTTTTTTGCCAGTGTAAGTGCTGCCGTTAATGTTTGCGCATAATTGTTTTCACTATGGCGACTACGTGGAGGAATAGCGCACACCCAGTAGGCATTTTGTAAATCAATTTGATGCGTTAACTGGCCATTTTCTAGCAAAAACTGACGTTCAAAATCATGCTCATGCACTGCTGAGCGGTGTGTACCCTGCACTTGCCAACCTGCTTGCTGCGCATTAACGCACAAAGCACTGCCTAGCCAGCCCGCGCCTAGTACCACTAAGTTGTTACTCTGATGATTCAATTTATATGACCCCGTTTATTTAAATGTATAATTCTTAACTCATTTCATAGAGTTCTAAAATTAAATATGCTTAGATATCTGTTACAAAAACAATAACAACATGTGCACTTATGCTAAATAACTTATCATTAAGAAAAAAAATATTATTATTGATTGGCGGAACAATTACTATTTTACTGCTCATTGCCTCTACTTTTTTTGTTAACCATATTGCCAAACTATCCAGAGTTAATATAGAGCGTGAGGCTCAAAGCTACTTACAAAGCGAGCAATTATCAATGCAAAGTTACTTTGCTACATACGGTAAAGTAGTTGCCACCTTTATTAATAATCCGCATTTGGTGAATTTTTTTACCGCGTGGGATAAGCGCGATCAAGCCCTAGAAAATGCCAACGGCTACTTGGCTATAAATCAAGACTTTGTACGCATAAGTGCAAATGATGAAAATATTTTATCTGCTTTTTTTGCCTCAGCCACTACCGGCGAGTACTTTAAAGAAAACGAACGTACTGCATATTATAATGGCGAACCTTACTACGCGTACAAACGAGGTTGGTGGCAAGAAGCAATGCAAATTAATAAGCTTTACGTAGGCCCTATTTCGGTAGACTTAACCACAGGCGATGCCTCAGCAGTTGTACAACAACCTGTTTATAACCCACAAGGCAAATTAATTGGTGTGGGCGGCGTTGACTTACAACTTAATAAAATTAACGACATGGTCGAAAACATTCGCTTTAACGGCCAAGGCTATGGCTTTTTATTAGATGATCAACAAAAAGTTGTGCACTTTTCAAAAGCATCTGGGCATAAACTCTCTGTCACCGACGAAGGCCCTAACGGTAAAGACGGACTCGATGCGCTTGAACAACAATTTAATAATACCTCAGGGTTTAAAACACTTAACAGTGCAATGCAAAATAACCTCGCGGGTAGCCAAACTGTTATGCTTAAAGGCGAGCAATTTTATGTGGTTTATAACCGCCTACAATTAGAGCAGCCTCATTTAGATTGGTATGTGGGTTTATTAATTCCAACCAGTATGATTGAAGCCCCGGTAAATGCTGCGGTTACAACCACTACAACCGCTGTTATCATTATTTTAGTGATTATTTTAGCAATGATTTTATGGGCCACCCATATGATTTCAAAACCAATCACTACACTCACGCATATTATGCGCGACATTGCTTCTGGCGAGGGTGATTTAACCCAAAAAATTAATATTGATAGCCAAGACGAAGTAGGCCAACTGGCTAATCATATGAATACCTTTATTGATAAGTTGCGAGCGATGATGCTAGACACCGCAGCACAAGCTGAGCAATTAAGTGCCGCTGCCGATCAGCTTAAAACGGTATCGCAACAAACGAATTCAGAAATTCAGCAAGAAAAACAACAAGTAGATAGTGTTAGTGCCGCAGTGACAGAAATGGCCACTACCGTGCAAGAAATATCACGTAACGCACAGCAAACAAATACCGCAGCAGAAGAAGTACAAGCAATTACTGCCGATGGTGCAAGCCGCTCAAGCCAAGCACAAAGTGTAATGAGTGCGCTGGCTGAACATATTGGCGAAGCCTCTAAGGTGGTTGCCGGGCTTGAGCAAGAAAGTAATAACATAGGCGCATTGGTTGATGTAATTAACTCAATTGCCGATCAAACCAACTTACTCGCGCTTAATGCAGCCATAGAAGCGGCCCGCGCCGGAGAACATGGCCGCGGCTTTGCCGTTGTTGCCGATGAAGTTCGCTCGTTGGCGAGTCGTACACAAGAGTCAACCGACGATATTCGCAATATGATTACCCGTTTACAGCAAATTGCTCAGCAAGCCTCTAGTATGATGCTACAAGGGCAAAAACAAACCGAGGACTCTGTGTTGCAAACAAAAGAAGTACTTAGCTCACTACAAAGCATTGCCCTGTCGGTAACTAAAGTACAAGATCAAAGTCATCAAATTGCCACCTCTACCGAGCAACAAACGGTAGTAGCAGAAGATATTAATACCAGCCTTAGTGCTATTAATAGTTTAGTTAATAGTACCGCAGAGCATGCACACACACTTGCCAATGAAGCACATGATTTAAGTGACCTTGCAGGGGCATTAAATAAAACGGTAAACCAGTTTAAACTATAAACGCCGGCTACTTATATTTAAGCGCTTGAGGATAAACTTTAAGCGCTTATTCCCCCCCTTGTTTTTAATTTATTCAGCACCATATCTTTGAGTGACTGTTGATATTTCAAAGTGGAAACTTACTTAATATCACTAGCTTTGCTAGCAGTTTTCACCTCGTATAAAAATATATAGCAATTTTATGTACTAGATTAAGTTTTTCTGTTTTTAATCCATATCTTTTTAGTGAGATGGTTTGTTGTTTAGCAGAGTCTGGTATAGTAGCACACGTAATAAACAGTGCTTTTTGAACGGTTTAATACAAAATTGCTAATTAATGTGTCCTCGGTGTTACTTTAAAGAATACATTAATTATCAATTGTTAAAAATGGGTTAGCCGATGTACGGCTGGCAAAAAAATACATTGTAACGGTTTTATCATGATATCTAATTTATTTACCAAGATTTTTGGTAGTCGCAATGACCGCACTATTAAAAACCTAAGAAAGACGGTCGCACTGATCAATGCACTTGAAACGCAATTAGAAGCGCTTTCTGATGACGACTTAAAAGCGAAAACAGCAGAGTTTAGAGAACGTTACGATAACGGACAAAGCCTTGACGACTTACTGCCTGAAGCATTTGCTGTGGTACGTGAAGCATCTAAACGTGTAAATGGCATGCGTCACTTTGACGTACAGCTACTCGGTGGCATGGTACTGCACCAAGGCCGTATTGCAGAAATGCGTACCGGTGAAGGTAAAACACTCACAGCTACATTACCTGCTTACTTAAATGGTTTAACTGGTAAGGGCGTACACGTAATTACCGTGAACGACTACCTAGCTAAACGCGATGCGGAAACTAACCGTCCGTTATTTGAGTTTTTAGGTTTAACAGTAGGCTGTAACGTACCGGGTATGATGCCACAGCAGAAAAAACAAGCTTATGTTGCCGATATTACGTACGGTACTAATAATGAGTTTGGTTTTGACTACCTGCGTGACAACATGGCATTTAGCATAGATGAGCGTGTACAACGTCCATTATTTTATGCTGTTGTCGATGAAGTGGATTCTATCTTAATTGATGAAGCCCGTACGCCCCTTATTATTTCAGGCCCTGCTGAGGACAGCTCAGAGCTATACACTGAAATTAATACCATGGTGCCTTTACTTGAACTACAAGAAAAAGAAGACGAAGAAGGTATTGAAGGCGATGGCGATTTCACTATTGATGAAAAGTCTAAGCAAGTTCATTTAACTGAACGTGGCCAAATTAAAGTTGAAGAGCTACTTACTGAGCGCGGCTTAATTGCAGAAGGCGATTCGCTTTATTCTGCAGCCAGCATTACGCTACTAAGCCATGTTTATGCAGCGCTTCGTGCTCATAAGCTTTATCAAAAAGATGTTGATTACGTTGTAAAAGAAAACGAAGTTATCATTATTGATGAGCACACTGGTCGTTCAATGGAAGGTCGTCGTTGGTCAGAAGGTTTACACCAAGCTGTTGAAGCTAAAGAAGGCGTAAATATTCAAAACGAAAACCAAACGCTTGCATCTATTACCTTTCAAAACTATTTCCGCTTATACGAAACACTTGCGGGCATGACAGGTACAGCCGATACGGAAGCATTTGAGTTCCAGTCTATTTACGGCCTAGACACTGTTGTTATGCCAACTAATAAGCCGATGGTTCGTGATGATCGCGCCGACTTAGTGTACCTAACGCAAGAAGAAAAATACGAAGCTATTTTAGTTGATATTAAAGACTGCCAAGAACGCGGACAACCTGTACTTGTAGGTACTATTTCAATTGAAAGCTCTGAGTATTTATCGCAATTTTTACGCAAAGAAAAAATTAAGCACAACGTACTTAATGCTAAATTTCATGCGCAAGAGGCTGATATCGTATCAGACGCTGGCCTACCAGGCACAGTAACGATTGCCACTAACATGGCTGGCCGTGGTACCGATATTGTACTTGGTGGTAACTGGCACAGCGAAGTTGAAAAGCTTGAAAACCCAACTGATGAACAAATTGCTGAAATTAAAGCTGCATGGAAAATACGCCATGACGCAGTAATTGATGCAGGTGGTTTACACATTATTGGTACTGAACGCCATGAATCTCGTCGTATAGATAACCAATTACGTGGTCGTTCTGGTCGTCAAGGTGATGCCGGTTCAAGCCGTTTTTACTTATCGATGGACGATGCGTTAATGCGTATTTTTGCTGGCGAGCGCATGACTAACATGATGCGTAAACTAGGTATGCAACGCGGTGAAGCTATTGAACATCCATGGGTTAACCGTGCGATTGAAAATGCACAGCGTAAAGTAGAAGCACGTAACTTTGATGTGCGTAAGCAATTACTTGAGTACGATGACGTAGCAAACGATCAACGCCGTGTGGTTTACTCACAGCGTAACGAACTACTTGAAGAAGGCGATATTTCAGAAACTATCACGGTTATTCGTGGTGATGTGCTGAGTAATATTATTGATCAGTACATTGCACCGCAAAGCTTGGCTGAAATGTGGGATGTACCTGGCCTTGAAGAGCGCTTAAAACAAGACTTCTTAATTGAATTGCCAATTACTCAGTGGCTAGCTGATGACAATAAACTCTATGAAGAAAAACTTCGTGAGCGCATTGAAGAGTCGGTTGGGCAAGCATATAAGCAAAAAGAAGAGATGGTAGGCGATTCAGTACTACGTCAATTCGAAAAAGCGATTATGTTACAAAGCCTAGATCAGCATTGGAAAGATCACCTGGCAGCAATGGATCATTTACGCCAAGGTATTCATTTACGTGGTTATGCGCAAAAAAATCCAAAGCAAGAGTACAAGCGTGAATCGTTTGAGCTATTCGCTGAAATGCTAGAAAACTTAAAAATAGATGTAGTAAGTATTTTAAGCAAAGTACAAGTACGCGCCGAAGAAGATGTTGAAAAAGTAGAAGAGCAACACCGTAAAAGTGAAAACGCTCCTCGCGAATATCAGCATGAAGAAGTTGAGCATGTAGGCGGCGAAGCACCACAAAGCGCAACTGTAATGGCACGTAGCGAGCCAAAAGTAGGCCGTAACGATCCTTGTCCTTGTGGCTCAGGTCAAAAATTTAAGCAATGTTGTGGTAAATTAAAATAATCCAATAGTGTAATAAATTTCGTAAAAAGCGGCGCTTGCGTCGCTTTTTTTATGGTGTTTAAGGGAGATAAAATGACTAGTATAATTGTAAATGTGGCTGTTGGCGTAATTAAAAAAAATAACGCTCTGTTTATTTGCAAGCGGGCAAATGATCAACATCAAGGAGGTTTGTGGGAGTTTCCTGGTGGTAAAATTGAAGCCGGTGAAAGTGTATTTAGAGCACTTAAGCGTGAACTTCAAGAAGAGATTGGCATCACTATTTTTAGTTCCAGTGAGTTGCTGACAATAAAACACGATTACGATGATAAAACGGTAAAGCTGAACGTACATGTGGTGAGTAACTTTAGTGGTGAAGCACATGGCGCAGAAGGGCAAGATAATGCTTGGGTAAGTATTGACGAGCTAGATAACTACGAGTTTCCAGCAGCTAACGTCGATATTATTAGCGCTATAAAAGCGAAATATATTTAACGCTTAATATTTGGCTATACTCTTTTAGTAAAATAATAATAACAATAAACCGCCATTATTAGGCAGCTACAAAAAGGCCAGCAAGTTAACACTTGCTGGCCTTTTTAGTTAGATACTTTCTAGTTAGGTACTTTCTAGTTAGGTAATTAAATTACCAAATTTTTACGCGGTCCTCTGGTTTAATATACATTTTGTCGCCTTCTTTAACGTCAAATGCTTTATAAAACTCAGGCATATTCGATAAAATACCAATTACGCGGTAATGACTAGGCGAATGCGGGTCGGTCATTAAGCGGTTACGCAACGCTTCATCACGATACTTACGACGCCAAATTTGTGACCAGCCCATAAAGAAGCGCTGATCGCCAGTGTAGCCATCAATCACTGGAGCCTTAGAGTTACCTAAAGATAGCATATACGCTTTATGCGCAACCGTAAGGCCGCCTAAATCACCAATATTTTCACCTAACGTCAATTCACCATTTACGCCAGCATCAGTAAAAGGTTTGTATTCATTATACTGAGCAACTAAAGCCGCAGTACGCTGTTCAAACTGTTTAAGGTCTGACTCGCTCCACCAGTTACGTAAATTACCGTCGCCGTCGTATTTAGCACCTTGGTCGTCAAAACCATGGCCTAACTCATGACCAATTACCGCGCCAATAGCACCGTAATTTACTGCATCATCTGCTTCTAAGTTAAAAAATGGCGGCTGTAAAATAGCTGCTGGAAACACAATTTCGTTATTTACTGGGTTGTAGTATGCATTCACAGTTTGTGGTGTCATGTGCCACTCTGAGCGGTCTACTGGTTTACCCAATTTGGCAATCATATCGCTGTAAGCCCATTCGCTATAACGAATGTAGTTACCCACTAATTCATCAGGGTTAATCTCTAGTGCTGAGTAGTCTTTCCACTTATCTGGGTAGCCAATTTTAGGTGTAAACTTGTCTAGCTTTTGTTGAGCGGCAATTTTAGTTTCCGGGCTCATCCACTCTAAATTTTCAATCGCAACACCGTAGCCTTTAATTACGTTATCAACCAACTCTCCCATACGCGCTTTCGCTTCTGGTGGAAAGTTCTCTTTAACGTACACTTTACCTAAAATCTCACCTAGCACACTGTTTGAAGCATCAACCGCTTGCTTCCAAAGTGGTGCTTGTTCTTCTACACCACGTAAAGTTGTACTGTAAAAATTAAACTTAAGGTCCACTAACTCTTTATCGAGTAACTGAGCGTAATTACTTACAAAGTGAAACTTAAGGTAATTTTGCCATGTTGCTAAATCGGTGTTTTTATAAATAGTCGCAAATTTTTCAAAGTAGCTCGGCTGGCTAATAATTAACTCTTCGGTGTTTATGCCTATCGCTTTAAAGTAACTAGCAAGATCAAAGTCACCCATTAGTTTATTTGCTTGTGCAAGGCTCATTTTATTATAAGACTTGGTTGCATCACGGCTCTCTACTCGACTCCACTGCGCCTCAGCAAGGTTTTTTTCCAGCGCTAATACATTTTTAGCCACAGCCTCTGTATTTTCAACCCCTGACTTGGCTAATATTTTAGCAATGTAAGCTTGATAAGAAGCACGAATTTTAGTGAACTTTTCATCATCTTTTAAATAATAATCACGATCGGGTAAACCTAACCCAGCTTGATACGCATACAATGCATTTTCGCTGGAGTTTTTAGCGTCATTATTTACATACCAACCAAATGGCAAGTCGCCGCCTTTAATCTGTAATTGCGCCATTAAAGTAACTAAATCTTTTTTACCTTTAACGGCGTCAATACTTGCCAATGATGGCTCAAGTGGCTGGATGCCAAGTTCTTCGCGCGCTTCTTCTGCCATGTAGCTATTATAAAATGCCGCTAACTTAGCTTCATCACTGCCTTTTTCAACATTGCTATTTGCTGCCGCACTTTCAAGTACTGTTTTCATCGCCTTTTGCGACTCGTCATATAATTGCGAAAACGAACCATAGTTAGATTTATCGCCAGGAATTTCGGTTTTAGCTAGCCATTGACCATTTACATGGTAATAAAAGTCATCTTGAGCACGTACCGATTTATCCATATTTTCCAGCTCAATACCTAAGGCAAAAGGAGCTGGAACTGGAGCGCTAACCGCGGGAGTTTCGTTTACTTTAATTTCTTGTTGTTCACCACAACCAACCAACCCAAGTGCCAGCGCAATACCTGCGGCGGTCATTGTTATTTTAATCATAAGGATTCCGTTTGTTAGTTAAAATAAATACCTATTTCATTAATATTCAAATACCAGCAGCATAAAGCTGCGTAATGACATTTTATGTACTTTTACTTAATGAAATAAGCATCAACTGCAACCTAATTAATAGGCGTATTAAGTAGCTATCATAAACCCCATTGGGGTAACAATAAAATTGAATATGTAACAAAGTATTTTAATGCGATGAGTGACCCACATAGTGCTATCAATAACTATGTGAGCTTATAAACGAGTTATTAGCAGCTAGGTTTTACGCTTTGCGTGCAGCGCTAAACGCTCTAACTTTTCTTTTAGCGAAGGGGGGGCTGAGGCGGCTATGGCATTTAAATAATCGGCTGTTTGTTCGCTCATTTTACGAGAATTAGTTATTGGGGTATTAATGGTTTTACTTACTGCGCCCAAGCGTTGTGTTGCTTGTGGATTAGCGGTAATTTTTATTTGCCCAAGCTCTGCCATGCCCGCGGCTCTAAAATGCGAGAGCATATCCATTTTTAAGTAATTTAGTCTAAGCGCAATAGGCGCAGATACCGCTTCGATCATTAAAGTACCATCGCGGTAGTTACTCACGCGGCATTTATCACCCAGTTTGGGGCCTAAAAAGTCTTTAAGTAAGGTTTGCTGGGTATCGAGTGCTTGGCTTTTACCTGCATAAGCCGACAAGCGGTTATTCAGTCCAGCCATAATGTCAGTTAATGGTTTTGGCGCATACCTGTCTTTAGCCATTTAACACCTCGTAAAAACTCAATAATGCGGTTACTCAAATCGAAATAACCCTCGACTTGAGTATACACTGAGCGCAGTGACTAAGCGCCCGCTATTTGCATTTGTTCAATTAACACAGAGCCAGTTTGAATGCCACCACGGCGCTCTATGTCGCCACCAATAGCTGATATTCCTTTAAACATATCTTTTAAGTTACCGGCAATGGTAATTTCGCTTACTGGATATTGGATTTCGCCATTTTCTACCCAAAAACCAGCCGCACCACGCGAGTAATCACCAGTTACTGTATTTACGCCCTGCCCCATTAGCTCTGTTACTAATAAGCCTGTACCCATGGTTTTAAGTAGCGCGGTTAAATCGTTATGTGTTTGCTCAACTAACCAGTTATGTATACCGCCAGCGTGCCCTGTTGGTGTCATATTCATTTTACGCGCAGCATAGCTTGCAAGTAGGTAAGTTTGTAACTCGCCACCTTGAATGATTTCTCTATCAAAGGTTTTAACACCTTCGCTGTCAAACGGCGACGATGCGAGCCCTTTGAGTATATGCGGACGCTCGGCAATATTTACGCAATTGCTAAATACTTGTGTACCTAGGCTATCGAGTAAAAAACTCGATTTACGATACAGCGCACCACCACCAATGGCCGACACTAAATGGCCAAATAATGAATTAGCAATGTCAGCTCTAAATATTACTGGTACTTTCATGGTGCCTAATTTTTGGCTATTTAATTTAGCTAAAGTTTCGGCTGCGGCTTCAAGCCCCACTGCTGCGGCATCATTTAAACCAGCTTGATCGCGTGCTACGGTGTAAGCAGAGTCGCGTTGCATTTGCTCGCCATCTTTACCAATTACCATAGTACTTATGCTGTGGCGAGTACGCGGAAAACCGGCAATTAAACCATGGCTATTGCCATAAACACGCAAACCTTGGTGCGATGAAAAACTTGCGCCGTCTGAGTTAACAATGCGCTCATCCGCATTTAACGCTGCTTGCTCTGCAGCATGACAAAACTCAATACCTTGCTCTGGGCTTACATCCCATGGATGGTATAAATCGAGATCTTTGGGTGCAAACTCAAGTAGCTCTTTATCTGCAACACCGTTAAAAGGGTCGTCTGAGGTGAATTTTGCAATATCAATGGCTTTTTCAACCACAGTGCGTAGCGTTTTAGGGCTTAAATCTGCGGTAGACGCAGAGCCTTTATTATTACCTACATACACACTAATGCCTAAACCGCCATCTTGGTTAAACTCAATGGTTTCTACTTCGCCCATGCGAGTGCTAACCGACAGCCCTGAAGTGCTAGACATAGCCGCTTCTGCCGCTGTGGCACCGAGTTTTTTCGCATGCTCGAGCACTGCTGCTACCGCATCTTTTACTTGAGATATTTGAGAATAAATTGGATCGTGTTGTTGGCTTTTCATAAATTAAGTCCTGAGCCTTGAAGGCAATGTTGCACACATTTTTTATATTTAAATGCTAACACACTCAATGCATCACATCAGCTAATATTCCTCTGTATGATAATCATGTATAATGGCAGAAGTTATTTTTATTTAAGAGCACCCCATGGCGAAGAAAAAAAGCAAGCCTGCTGATATTGAAGAAGAAATTGAATATGTCTCAAAAACCGAACTGAAGCGTGAAGCACAAGAATTTCATCAGTTAGGGACTGAAATTGCCAAAATGGGTAAAAAGCAGCGTGAGCGCTTGCCATTAAATGATGATTTAAAAGCCGCAATGGTTGTTGCCGATAAAATTAGCAATAAAAGCGATGCTTATCGTCGTCATTTAAACTACATAGCTAAAACACTGCGCACCGTAGAGAACATCGATGCTATAAGATCAATTATCGATGTTATGCTTAATAAAAATAACCAAGCTGAAGTGTTGGTCAAAAAAATTGAGCAATTACGTGCAGACCTAATTGAACAAGGTGATGACCTAATCAATGAGACTATAGAGCAGTTCCCATCGCTTGATCGTCAACAAATGCGCCAGCTAGTTCGTAATGCAGCTAAAGAAGCGAAAGATGAAAAACCTGGTAGAGGTTACAAAGAGCTATTTCAATATTTGAAAGATGCCCATCAAGTTACTTACTAACAGATTAAAAAATATACTTTAAAAAGGTGCTACGGCACCTTTTTTTGTTGTAGATCAACCCGCCCTGCTAAACATTTTTTTATAATCAGCACCTAAATAATATACCAAGGTGCGCGTGATGATTAAACTTCCAAAATGGGATCAAACCCTAATAAATAAATATAATGTGTCTGGCCCACGTTATACATCGTACCCCACGGCACTGTCGCTAACTGAGGGCTATCAACAGCAAGACTTACTCAGTGCGATTGAGTCATCAAACAGCCGTGCATTGTCTTTATATATACATATTCCGTTTTGTAGTCAGCTTTGTTATTACTGTGGCTGCAATAAAATTATTACTCGCCATCAGTCAAAAGCCGACACCTACCTTGATTTTTTAGCCATAGAAATTGCAGCCCAAGCGCCTCTATTTAAAGACTACACCCTAGAGCAACTACATTTAGGCGGTGGTACACCTACCTTTTTAACTACGCAGCAAATGAGCCGTTTAGTTAAACTTTTGGAGCTGCACTTTAATTTTACCGACGCCACTGAGCGTGGTATTGAAATTGACCCTCGATCGCTTGCCGATAACATGTTGGTTGATTTAAGTAACTTAGGTTTTAACCGCGTATCATTTGGTATTCAAGACTTTAATGATGAAGTGCAGCTAGCAGTAAACCGTCCGCAAAATGCCGATACAGTAAAGCAGTTAATCACCCAAGCCCGTGAATTAGGGTTTAAATCGATTAATGCCGACATGATTTACGGCCTCCCATTGCAAACGCCACAAAGCTTTAAACAAACCATAGAGCAGTTGCTTGAGCTTAGCCCTGATCGTGTTTCGGTATTTAATTATGCTCACCTTCCAGAGCGTTTTGCAGCACAACGTAAAATTAAAGATGCCGACTTACCCAGTGCACACAACAAGCTAACTATGTTTAAAAACACCTTAGAGCAAATGACTCAAGCCGGTTATCAATTTATTGGTATGGACCATTTTGCTAAAGTTAATAACGAACTCGCTGTGGCACAAAATGCGGGGCAATTACACCGTAACTTTCAAGGGTATACTACCCACGGAAACTGCGATTTATTAGGTTTAGGGGTTTCATCTATATCGCAAATTGGCACTGCCATTTTACAAAATCAAAAAGAGTTAAAGCATTATTATCATAGTGTAGAAACGCAAAGCGGCTGTGCCATCACCAAAGGCATGCACTTAAGTGCCGATGATGTAATACGCGCTGATGCAATTAAACAGCTTATATGCCAGTTTGAGTTAGATATGGAGGCATTTAGTGCCAAACATGCACTTAACTTTAACCACTACTTTGCTGATGCACTAACGGCAATTGAGCCTTTAATTGCTGATGGGATGCTCACTATTGAAAATAATATGATTAGTGTCACTGCTAGAGGTAATTTATTTATTCGTATTATTTGTATGTGCTTTGACGCTCACTTACAAAAACAGCTAAATGCAACGCGTTTTTCTCGGGTTATTTAACCCTCAGCCCGAGTAGTAAATTTAAAACGAAAAAGCAGACCTGAGGTCTGCTTTTGTATTTTGTGCTTTAAATTATTTAAACGCTGATTAATTAAATACCACGTTTTCGCTGCCAGGGGCGGCTTTAAACTCAATAATAATTTTAGCGCAGTCAGCTATAATCTCATCTTTATGTGTCTCTTCGGCACGCCAGCGAGCTGTATCTAACTTAAATATTTCTTTTTTGGTATATTTTTTACGCGCATCATGAGTCGGCATTTCTTTAACTACTTGGTACATTTTATAAATGCCCGAGTATTTTGTCGTTAAATCTTGCTCGTCTTCAAAACCATATTGCGACATAAGTACCCAAATACGTAAACAGCCTTCTGAAAACTCACACTGCTGTTCATGCATTGCACGCGCGATTAAATGAATGCTGTCGGCTAATTTGGCGTTACGCTTTAAACGTGACTGCTTAAGCTTTTGCTGTTGCTCAGCCTGCTTTTTAACAATCAGTTTTTTTTGCGCGCTTAACTTATAAAGCAACTGACCCGCATAAAATGCTAAGCCCACTATAATAGCAGCACCTACAAATAAGGCTAAGATCACCGCTGTACTCATTTAATAACCCTTATTACTTGTCTTCTTCGTCTAACCATTCGTTAGCAAGATCGTTCGATAAATACTGATCGAAGTCTGAATTACTTTCTTCGCTAAAGTCATCTTCAAACTCTTCTTCATCTTCATCCTCGATACCAAGCAATTTACACAATGCTTGATGACGAGCAATACGACTATTAAAGTACTTAGCATCTTTACCCGTTAGCATTTCGCCATTTTCATGACGCTCTACTAATTTAAGTAAGCGCTCATCATTTTCAAGTGCTTCTAGCTCTTGCTCAGGCGTAAACTCTGGCTCTGCTGACTTTTTAAGCTCAACAGTTGGCTTTAAGTTACGTTTTATTTCTACTTTAGGTGCAGCTGCAACAGCTATTAATGGCACAGGTTTTTTACTGCCAATGCGTTTATCTTTAGTTCCCGTGTTACTTTTTTGGCTATCATCATTTAATAGCTCAGGGGTATTACGAGATCCAGGCTTAGCACCTTTGGTTTTTTTAACACGTTGCTCTTTTAATGCACGCATTTCTTTAAGCTTATCTTGGCTTAAACGTACTGGTCCATTTGCTGGGCTTTTGCGTGACTTTTTAGTTCTACTCATATCTTGATCATCTCACTTAAGAGGTTTTGGGCGAGGCGCAAATCAATGGGCATCGCAATGCTGGCCTAGCCAGAAGAATTCAGTTTGCGCTTTAGAGGCTGGGTTTCTCTATTTAGCGCTTAAAACAGCTTACTGCTCGTTTTTAAACGGTGGCTATTGTAACAGGACAAATAAAAAGGCGGTAGAGAAAACATCTCTACCGCCTACTAATCTGAGCGCCATTATCTGGACACTTCTCCCTTCGACTTTTTAGTCTTTATTATTGTTATTATTTTTACCTATCCCTATTATTATTATTTTTACCTTCCGTGTAGCATTCCATTTTGTTTTTATTATTAAACTTCCATGAGTTTTTATTATTTTCGGTCT
Organism: Pseudoalteromonas sp. 20-MNA-CIBAN-0454; assembly: GCF_040308685.1. Classification (NCBI taxonomy): domain Bacteria; kingdom Pseudomonadati; phylum Pseudomonadota; class Gammaproteobacteria; order Alteromonadales; family Pseudoalteromonadaceae; genus Pseudoalteromonas; species Pseudoalteromonas sp. 20-MNA-CIBAN-0454. The sequence goes on from NZ_JBEOOB010000002.1 coordinate 172,212, forward strand.
TCCTAACGCTTTTTTGTTATTTCCTTTGCTAGCACCAATTTGTGCTATGTAGTCGTGTCGCGCTACTGTCCTTATAGCTTATTCCATTTTGTTATTGTTTTTTGCGACAGGGGTTAATGTACCTGTTAATAATTTTGTTACAACTAATTTATATATCTTTTATTAAAAGGATTATAACAAAAAACACAAAAACCATTAAATTACATCAAGTTAACAATTTAATGGTTTTTAAAATAAGACTTATCTCACAGCTATGCATGGTCAATGTCTTACATGAATAAAGACTGTAAAAGTAATTTTAAGCACAAAAAAAGCAGCCTAAGCTGCTTTTTTGTACATATTGTAGTTTATTACATTAATAATAATTAAATAAATACAACTTTAGTGTAAGCCACCTAAGTACTGCGAAAGTACTTCAATGTCTTTATCTGTTAATTTCTTTGCAATATCTTGCATCACACCATTTAAATCATTTTGGCGTGTGCCATCACGAAATTTTTCAAGTTGCGCTTTAACGTAACCTGGATGCTGAAAAGAAACTTTTGGAAATTTTGCAAGTGACGAGCCATTACCACGAGGGCCATGACATGCAGCACATCCTGGAATACCACGATCTGCATCACCTGCTTTGTAAAGTATTTTACCGGTTTCAACTACGTCTTTAGGCGTAGCTTCTTCGCTCATGTTTAGTGATGCAAAATAAGCCGACAAATCTTTCATATCCTGTTCGCTTAATGGCATAGCCATTGCGCTCATAACCGGATCCATACGACCTTTTTTGCCACCTGAGGTCATACCTAGTTTTAAGTCTTGAAGTTGCTTATAAATATAATCGGCATGTTGACCCGCAAGCTTAGGATAGATATTAATCGGTGCATTACCGTCTGGGCCGTGACAAGCCGCACACGTTACTGATTTTTCTTTACCTGCGTTTACATCGCCTTCAAATGCTGTTGCGTTGCTTGCTGACAACGCACCAAGCAATATAGTTAAAGATAGTGCTATTTTTTTCATGGTGAATTCTCTGTTTCCGACCCTGTATCATCTACAATATGGATGTTGTGATTTTTATATTCTACACGATAATAAATTCTCTGGCACGTTTTCTACTCATATTAAACTTATAATTTATAGGGTTTTGCCTTAGGTTAAGCTTTAACTTGGTTTAAATGTGCTGTATATGGTGGTTTAACAGCTTTTTAATAACTCCTTTATAGTATAAAATACGCCCCATGAGCGAATTTAGCTCAATGTGATCATTTTTAAGTTTTAGGAGAGCCCGTGCTCAAATCTCGTATCAAATATAATACCGCGTCTTTCGTTACAAGCGCTCCAGACATTACTAAATTACCTGCTGATACGGGAATTGAAGTTGCGTTTGCCGGTCGCTCCAATGCAGGTAAATCAAGTGCTCTTAATGCACTTACCGACCAAAAATTAGCGCGTACCAGTAAAACTCCTGGACGTACTCAGCTAATAAATACCTTTGAACTTGCTGATGTTGATGACATGCGCCTTATCGATTTACCAGGCTATGGCTTTGCTAAAGTGCCAATTGAAATGAAAAAGAAATGGCAGAAGTCGCTAGGCGAATATTTACAAAAGCGTCAGAGTTTAAAAGGTATTGTAATTTTAATGGATATTCGTCATCCATTAAAAGATTTAGACCGTGATTTAATTAATTGGGCTATTAGCAGTGAAATTCCTGTTTTAGCGCTATTAACTAAAGCAGACAAATTTAAACAAGGTCCGCGTCAATCACAAGTACTTAAAGTTCGCCGTGAATTAAGCGCCCTTGATGGTGATATTACGGTACATGCATTTTCATCACTAAAAGGTACTGGCTTGCCAGACGTTGCCAAAAAACTTGATGAATGGTTTTTAGGCCCAGTTGTAGCGGTACCACCTGCTGAAAAAATACTTAACGATGACACTAACCCAGCAAGCTAATTTATTCTGCAAGGCTTAAAAGCTTACACATTCGATAAATAGCCGAGCTTATCTGTCTCGGCTATTTCAGCCTATTGCATTGATAGCATACACTTCTTGCCACGCGCACATTGCAAACCTTAAGCCGTTATTATCCGCTATTACCCGAGTTTAGGATAAATAAAACGGCTCCCCGGCAGATGTTATAAAATAACCCTGTTTATCAGTATTGGCTATTTTAGCCCATTGCATTAATAGCATACACTTCTTGCCACGCACGCATTACAAACCTAAGCCATTATTATCCGCTATTACTCGAGTTTAGGATAAATAAAACGGCTCCCCGGCAGATGTTATAAAATAACCCTGTTTGTCTGTCTGGGCTATTTCTGCCCATTGATAAAATACATTTCTTGCCACGCGTGCACAGCACCCATAAGGGAGCTGTATATAAGGCACGGCTGCATCTTTGTAGTCTTGTATATATATAGGTTGCTCAGCACTGATGAGCCATTGTCTGTCTAGGTTATCTATACAACAAAGCACTTGTCCTTGCTCGGTATTTTCAAATCGCCAGGCAACAATAATAAAGGGGGCGTCTTCAACCGTGATGGCTATTTTTTCGACTGGCGTTTTTAAATAAAACTGCTCACCCTCTTTACACAATACCGAGGCAAACAGCTTTACCATAGCCGGGCGTGTTATTTCACTGCCAGCATAAAACCATTGCCCTTGGTCGTTAATAACCATTGGCAATGATCCACAGTGAGTTGGTTGCCAACTATCAAAGGGTTTGCTTGGCTCGCTTAATTGCTTGCTTAGTTGGCTAAGGGAAATCACTGCTTTTTAAATGTCAGTGCAAAAGTAACAGGTACGGCAGTCGCAATTGACGGTAAACCCGCTAATTTTTGTAATTCCATAATGCCCTCTGTAATTGCAAAATCATTACTATTAATAATAATAGGACTGAAAGAAGACACACTTAAATCACCATTTTCTGCACTGCTAACCAGCACATCTATAGTAAGCGGCTTTTTATTACCATGAAAATCAAGTTCCGCATTAATCCCTTTAAGCACATACTGGCCAGGTTTTTTAATACTGCTGAGCTGCGATGCTAGATCTGCGGTTAATATGGCATTTGCAAATGTATCGGCTTCAAATAATAATTTTGTTAAACGCTCATTACGAATGGGGATCAGTGTTTCTGCCGAGGTTAAGTCTACATTTACACTAAACTCACCTTTATCTGATAACTTGCCTTCAATATTAGTAAAGTGATTTGCTTCAGCAATACTATTTTTTTTGATAGAAACAAAGCTTAATTGGCTTTTATCGTTTACTAACTGCCAATCGGCCTGAGCGATATTAGAAATAACTAAACTTGATAACGACAAACCTGCAATAGCTAATGCTTTAAACATGACGAATTCCTTCTATAAATGAACAATACCCCATTCATTAGAACCACAAATGAATAGAAAGTACTTTTTATGAGCTTATGATGGTATCACCTAAAGGATTAAGTGTAATTATAGAATAATAAATGGGGAATAATTAAGGTTAGGAATAAAAAACGGCCCATCAAATATATGATAGGCCGGTATAGCAAACTGGGGAGAAGCTATGAATAATTGCATCTTCGCAGATGCATCATCAACAGGATGTCCTACAGGATGAGGACGGCGCGACTTTAACAAAAGCCAGCGCACTAGTACAATAAAATTCTAGATAATTTGTGTATATTTGCCAACACCTTATGATTTAACATCGGTCTTTTCTTTAGTTAACTTTTATGTAACTAATGCGGCTATTTATTTAAGTAATTAATATTTTTAAACTGACATAAAAAAAGTGCCCTTAGGCACTTTTTTGTCATTTTATTATATAAACTTAGTGAGCCTGTTCCCAGTTGTCGCCTTCATCAGCTTCAACTATAAGTGGTACATCAAGAGTAGCCGCTTGCGACATTAGTTCGCAAATATGCTTTGTGTAAGCATCAACACAGTCTGTTTTAATTTCAAATACCAACTCATCGTGTACTTGCATTAATAGCTTAACGGTATTGGGAGCTTGCTCGTATACCCAACTGTGTACACTTAACATTGCCTTTTTAATGATATCGGCAGCAGTGCCTTGCATTGGCGCATTGATTGCTGCGCGCTCAGCTCCTTTTCTTCGTGCACCATTTTGGGCTTTTATTTCTGGTAAATATAAACGGCGTCCAAAAATAGTCTCTACATAACCGCTTTCAGCGGCCTTTTCACGCGTTGTTTCCATATACTCTAAAACACCTGGGAAACGCTCAAAATATTTATCAATATAATGCTGCGCTTCATGGCGTGGCACATCCAGCTGACGTGCTAAACCAAATGCCGACATGCCATAAATTAAGCCAAAGTTAACCGCTTTAGCTTTACGACGCATATCGCTGGTCACTTCTTCTAAACTTACACCAAATACTTCTGCTGCAGTGGCACTGTGCACGTCTAAACCATTAGCGAACGCACTTAATAAACCTTTATCTTGTGAAAGATGCGCCATTATACGTAGCTCAATTTGGCTATAATCGGCAGCGACAATTTTATAGCCATCGGCCGCTATAAACGCTTCACGAATACGACGCCCTTCTTCTGAGCGAATTGGAATATTTTGTAAATTAGGATCGGTTGAACTTAAACGCCCAGTTGCCGTTACGGCTTGATGATACGAGGTATGCACACGCTGCGTTTTCTCGTTAACCATTAACGGTAATTTGTCGGTATAGGTTGATTTAAGCTTTGATAAACCACGGTGCTCAATAATTACTTTAGGCAGTGGATAGTCGTGCGCTAATTCTTGTAATACTTCTTCTGCGGTAGAAGGCGCGCCTTTAGGCGTTTTTTTAATTATTGGCAGTTCCAGTTTTTCAAACAACAATACTTGTAGTTGTTTTGGAGAACTTAAATTAAATGGTTCACCCGCTATTTCATACGCTTCTTTTTCCAGCTCCAATAAACGCTCGCCTAAGCGTTGGCTGTGCGCAGCAAGCATTTTGCTGTCTATTGCTACACCTGTGCGTTCAATATCAGAAATAACATTAACCAGTGGCATTTCTATATCTTCGAATACTGATTTTAGTTTTTCGTCAGCGGCTAATTTTGGCCATAAAACTTGGTGTAAACGCAGCGTAATATCTGCATCTTCAGCGGCATAGGGGCCGGCTTTATCTAGCTCTACTTGATTAAAAGTAAGTTGCTTTTTACCTTTACCAGCAATATCTTCAAAGCTGATATTTTTATGGCCTAAAAATTTAAGTGCCAGTGAATCCATATCATGGCGCGTACCCACACTGTTAAGCACATACGATTCAAGCATGGTATCAAACTTAATACCGTTTAATTCATAACCCGCATTTGCTAATACGCTTTTATCGTATTTAAGGTTTTGCCCTACTTTAGCTTTTTTGGCATCGGCTAGAATAGGTCCTAATTTTTGCATTACAAACTCAAGGCTTAGTTGCTCAGGTGCACCCGGATAGTCGTGAGCAACGGGTAAATAAGCAGCTTCACCGGCTTTTACCGCAAAGCTCATACCTACTAACTGTGCTTGCATGTAATCAAGGCTGGTTGTTTCTGTATCAAAGGCAAATAGCTCAGCATCATTTAGCTGCTCTATTAATGCATCAAACTGGCTCTCGGTTAAAATAGTTTCGTATTGTGCCTCTGCTACTTTTGGTACTTCGTTAGCCTCAGTGGGAACAGCTAAGTGTGTTTCGGTATCTTTAGGGTTATCGAGTAACTCAGCTAACCAACGACGAAATTCACATTCACCATAAAGCGCAATTAGCTCATCTTTATTGGGCTCTTGTAACTTAAAGGTATCAAGATCCGACTCAACCTCAACATCACACTTAATAGTGGCAAGTTGATAGCTTAAAGGCAGATGATCTAGCGCAGCTGCTAACTTCTCTCCTATTTTACCTTTGATCTCGCTGGCATTATCCATAACGCCCTGTAGCGATCCGTATTTTTCTAACCACTTAACCGCAGTTTTAGGACCACACCCTTCTACCCCTGGAATGTTATCTACTTTATCGCCCATTAAAGCTAAATAATCGATAATAAGCTCTGGGCCCACACCAAACTTTTCAACTACAGTAACAGGATCCGAGATACTGTCGGTCATGGTGTTTATAAGCGTTACATGTTCATTTACCAACTGCGCCATATCTTTATCGCCGGTAGAAACCAGTACGTGGCGCTTTTGCTCTGAAGCTATGCGCGCAAACGTACCAATTACATCGTCGGCTTCAACACCTTCAATGCTAATAAGCGGAAAACCCATTGCCTTAATAATACGGTGGATTGGCGCTATTTGCGTGCGTAAGTCATCTGGCATTGGCGGACGGTTCGCTTTATATTCGCTATACATGTCATTTCTAAAGGTTTTGCCTTTAGCGTCAAATATAACCACCATATGCGAGGGATCATATTGTCTGATCAAACTTTTTAGCATGTTGATCACACCATATATCGCTCCGGTCGCTTCACCTTTTGAGTTAGTTAAATGTGGCGGTGAATGATAAGCACGAAATAAATATGAAGAGCCATCAACTAAAATAAGTGGGTTTTCGGGGATCTGAGCCATGGTGAATTTGGATCCTAAATACAAAAAGTAAGATAATTATAAGCATGCCATAAGGCAGTGAATAAAACGACTGCGAATTAATACTACTGATGTTGATTAATTCAGAACAAACTGTGGATAACTTTGTAGATAACAGCCACAGACCATTCTTCCAAAGCATTAAAAAACGCTTAGAAATAAAGTTAACTGGTTGTTTTTACTAAAAAAGATAATACGAGGTTCTTTTTTTATTATTTTTTTACCAATGTGGAAAAAAGTTTTAAGCGTTACATCCGCTGTTAGTCATTGCCATTATTTGCATCCATTTAAATAACTGGACGAGCATTCTAGCATAATGGATCAAAGATCATAGCGATCCTTTATAATTTTTTTCACTGTGGTTGATCACCAAATGGCATATACCCTATGATCACTCGCTTAGCGAACAGTAACTATACAAATAATTTTTCAAACAGATTATTTTTGCCATGTTAAACTTGAAGGTCTGTTGATCTTTCAAGATTGAGTTTGCAGCAGTGTGTTTGGTATTTAGGCAAGGCAGAGCCTATGTGGTGTGGTTATTCCCTATAAATAGGCGATAACGCAGCATTAATGCCAAACATGCGCTGCCCGAAGGGTCTGTCTAGGGGCGGTTAACTCTTTGTTAGGGGCATGAGCAGGATGCAAAAGCTTTGCTCGGTTTTTACTTATTTACACATGGATGTAAGCCAGTAGAATAGCGCAAGAGCAGTTATCGAGCCTACTAGGTTACAAACCTCGCGCCGCGATCAAATCGCTCCTAGTTTGAACGAATTTTAATCCGCAAAGGTTAACAGACCCTAATCTATCGAACTAAATTTTAGTTTGCCGATTTAAACGGAGCAGATAAAAAATGAAAAAAGTTGCAGTAATTTTAGCCGGTTGTGGCGTTTATGATGGTAGTGAAATTAATGAAGCCGTTTTGACTTTATTACACATAGCAAAAAATGGTGCAAGTTATCAATGCTTTGCACCCGATATAGCGCAGCATCACACCATTAATCACCTCACTGGTGAAGAAACCACCGATAATCGTAATGTACTTGTAGAAGCAGCGCGTATTGCTCGCGGCGAAGTAAAAGCGATTACTGAGCTGGACGTTACACAGTTTGACGCTTTAATTGTACCGGGTGGTTTTGGTGCTGCAAAAAATCTATCTGACTTTGCTATAAAAGGGCCACAGGCAAGTATTAATGCTGACGTGTTACATGCCTGTAAAGCGTTTGCCAATACCAATAAAGCGGCGGGCTATATGTGTATTGCTCCTAATTTAATTCCTTTTATTTATCAGCAAGCACACCTAACTATAGGTAATGATAGTGACACAGCTAATGCACTTAACACCCTAGGTGCTCAGCATGTCACCTGCGCAGTAGATGATATTGTTGTAGATCAGCAGTATAAGCTAGTAACAACACCAGCCTATATGCTGGCACAATCTATACTCGATGCCGATGCTGGAATAGCTAAACTGGTGAGTGAAGTGCTCGCACTAAGCTGATTTTTGAGCAATATGATCTATTTAGATTTTTGTAACTTAGAATAACAGTTACTCTGTTTAACCATTTAGTAAACTGCTGTTTTTATTGAGTTAACGCAATCTTTAGTCGATTTAATCAATAAAATCTACTCTTAGCATTTTATAAATTGCTTAGGGGAGTTATAATTGTTTTAAATTCCGTCATTTACAATCGTGATTGATCACGTTCAAATTGAAGTGGGCAAGGCAAAATGAAAAAACTATCAGCTGCAGCATTACTAATGCTAGCAACCACCGCATACGCACAGCCATATGATAACTCTATGACTGCCGATGCAATCAAAAAACGTCTCGCACCGATTGGTGCTGTATACCTTGAGGGTGACAAAGTGGCCGCTCCTGCAGCCCCTACTGGCCCACGTTCTGGCGAGCAAGTATATCAAGCTTCATGTTTTGCGTGTCACGGTACTGGTGCGTTAGGCGCACCTAAATCGGCTGATGATTGGTCACCTCGCCTTGCTAAAGGTAATGATGTATTACTCGATCACGCACTGAATGGTTTTAATGCAATGCCGCCAAAAGGTACTTGTATGGATTGTTCTGAAGACGAAATTAGTGCCGCAATTAACTTTATGACAACTAAGTAAAAGCCTATTAAAATCAATAAATAAAAAGGTTTACCTAAGGTAAGCCTTTTTTAATGCTTTTTATCTACTTTTAACCGCTATTTTAACGAATATATACTTGACGCTAATAGTTAAAAATGAAATTATAAGCGCAATTAGTATACAATAAAAACACAGCTGGTTAACATCATTGGAAGATAAATTAACAGTACCTAGTAACTTAGCGCATCAAAATAAACGTCTTAAAGCGCTACTGAAAAAGTACAAGCATGCACATCATCTACAAAATGCCCTGATCCTATTATCAGAGCAAGCCAGCACGGTTGCAGAACTTACCTTACTCTATCCCGCTATACACGATATTTTGCAAAAGTACGTACCAAGCAAAAGTTTTTATGTTGTACTTTCCAACAGACACACAAACTTATTAGAACTTTCTTATTTTTCAGACGAAAAAGATGGTCTTGCTATTGCCCTTAATCAGCATAATAGTTTTAACGAAGGTGCAACTGGTTATGTATTTAAACAAGGTAAAACAACCTACTTTACTAAGCAACAAATGCAAGATGCTGCTAATAATGGTTTATTTAAAGCTTTAGGTACGCCTGCTGAGCACTGGATTGGCGTGCCTGTATTTCAAGAAAAAAGCATTATAGGCGTACTTGCAGCACAAAGTTACGACACAGAGCAAGGATACAGCCCTCAACAAATACAATTACTAGAGGTTATGTCGCTGTACTTAGCTACCGCAATAGAGCGAGTAAAAAAGCGCGAGCAACTCGAAGCCGAAGTTAAAATTCGCACCCAAGCACTTACACAAAGTAACGCAGCGCTTAACCTTGAAGTCGAACAACGTAAACGAGCCCTACAACGCCAGCAAATTTTATTTAAAATATCGGAGCTGGCAACACAAGCTAAAAATATTGATGATGTATATTTACAACTGCATGAAATTATAAAGTCGATAACCTATGCTGATAACCTTTATATTGCACTTTATAACAAAGATTCTGGCTGGCTAAGCTTTCCTTATTACGTAGATGAATTTAAAAAGAACCCTCAATCAAGGCGTTTTTCTAAAGGCTATAGTGAGCTGGTAATTAGCACCGAAGAAACTCAGCTTATACATCCCGATAGAGCAAAAGCGCTTATACAAGATGGCACAGTACAACGCACTTCACCTGTGCCTGAAAAGCAAATGGCTACTAGTTGGCTTGGCGCACCATTAAAAACATCACAAGGTGTTATTGGTTTAATTGTTTGCCAAGCGTATAACAATAAACATATTTTTAGCCAAGATGATTGCGAACTCATCACCTTTGTATCCCATCAAATTGCTACAGTATTACAAACAAAATTAGCTAATATCGCACTTAAAAAGAGTCATCAGGAGCTTGAGTTTCGGGTTGACGAAAAAACTAAAGAGTTACGCCAAGCTAACCTACATTTACAAATGCAAATTGATGAGCGAAAAAAAATAGAGCAGCAGCTTTATCACGACGCGCATCACGACTCGCTGACCGGTTTAGCTAACCGAAGCTTATTTTTAGCTCAACTTGAAAAAACCCTGCAAGAATATCATCGCTTTGTAGAGCAACACTTTGCCGTATTATTTATTGATTTAGATAAGTTTAAAAGTATTAACGACCAACTTGGCCATCATGCCGGGGATCAGTTTTTAATTAGCGTGAGTAAGCTATTTTCGCAGTGTATTCGCGAGCACGACTTATTAGCGCGCTTAGGGGGGGATGAGTTTGTAATTTTATTGACTCATTTAACCGAGCCTCAACAAGCTGAAGATGTTGCTAATAGAATCATTAACTTAATGGCAGAACCATTTTGTTTTAAAGGCTCGTCACTGCAAAGTGGTGCAAGTATTGGTATAACTTACTCTAACCAAAGCTATAAAAATACGGATGAAATAATTCGTGATGCCGATGCTGCTATGTACTACGCTAAAAACTCAGGTAGAAACCGCTATGAGCTATTCCACCCGCTATTAACGCAAGCAATACCAGAGCAGCAATCACCAGTACTGCATTACCTTGAACAGCTACCGATGAACTTTAGAAGTTCTGAGATCATTACTCTTGATGAAAATTGCCAGTCTGAGTCATTGCTAGAAGCATTTGGCGAGCACCCTATATTGGGCTATACCAGTTTTGATATTCTAAAAAAGTTTGCCTGCGATAAAGAGCAACATCTTAATGTTGAACTTCAGCTACTGCAACAAGCATACACACAAACAAGTAACGCTAACTTAAACGTCGGCTTACTACCTTGCTCTAGTTTATTATTGGCCCATCCTGAGTTTAATTTATTTACTGATGCTTTGAGCCAATGCGAAAACAAAACACAGCTTTGCTTACTCTTTGACGAGCAAGAAATTCGTTATGCTAGTGCAACACAAATTGAAAATTTAAAGCAGTTATCTTTAAACGGCTACTCTATTGGGTTAAATAATTTTGCTAAAGATAAATGCGAGCTTAACTTACTTAGCGAAATTGATTTTGACTACCTACTACTAAGCTCGACGTTTAGTAAACGTATTTTGCAGCAAGCTAGCTACGACCTACAACTGCAGGGCGTACTTGCCATTACTAAAATTAAAAACACTAAAGTAATAGCAAAAGGCCCTGCTATATTAAATTTTAGAGCTCTATTAGATAAACACGGTCTAGGATTTTTTATCGGTAAACAGTCTGCACTTAACAGTAGCTTGCAACCCTCTATTAGTCACTCTGAATCACTGCAACGTTAACCAATTTATTCAGGTTTTTTAAGCATAGCGCGTAAATTAGCCACACGCGCCTGACCTTTTTCCATTCGCTCGGCTTGGCTATTAGGTGCTTTTTTATTCTCGAATGCTAAATCGTCTTGTGGTAGTTCTTGTACAAAACGACTGAGCTCTGTTTGTGATGTTTCGCCAAATTGACGACGTATTTTAGCATAAGTTAAGGTGAGCTCTTGTTGAGCTCGGGTGATCCCAACATACGCAAGGCGACGCTCTTCATCTACGTTGTCCTCATCAATACTTACCTGATGCGGTAGCAAGCCCTCTTCCATACCCACCATAAACACGTACGGATACTCTAGTCCCTTTGATGCATGCAAGGTTGATAACTGCACCGCGTCGGCTTCATCTTCTTCTTCGTTACGCTCTAACATATCGCGTAATGTAAGTTTGCTCACTACTTCGGCCAAGGTCATGGGCTCGTTATCGGCGTCGCCGGTTAGCATGTCGGTGATCCACCGATATAACTCCGATACGTTTTTCATCCGCATTTCAGCCGCTTTGGCACTAGGTGATGACTCGTATAAATACGCTTCGTAGTTAATGTTACGCACTAAATCTTTAACCGCTTCTAGGGTATCACCGCGCACCGCGTTGTCTGATAGCTCCACAACCCAACGTGCAAACCCAGTAAGTGCGTTCAAACCACGCCCTTTTAGCCTATAACCTAGGTCATTATCAAAACAGGTAGCAAATAAACTCATGTGCTTTTCATTTGCGAGCGTGCCCAGCTTTTCAAGTGTCACCGTGCCTATTTCGCGCCGTGGTGTATTTACTATTCGTAAAAATGCATTGTCATCGTCTTGATTAACCAGCAGCCGTAAGTAGGCCATAATATCTTTAATTTCTGAGCGCGAAAAAAACGACATACCACCGCTAATTTTGTATGGAATACGGTTACTCATTAACGATTTTTCAAAGCCTCGCGCTTGGTGATTACCGCGATATAAAATAGCGTAATCTTTGTAGCTAGTGCGTTTCATAAACTTATGCGAAATAATTTCAGCCACTACGCGCTCAGACTCATGCTCTTCATCACGACAACCAATTACTTTTATTGGCTCACCATAACCGAGCTCACTAAACAGCTTTTTTTCAATGTCGTGCGGGTTGTTGGCAATTAATATATTAGCCGCTTTTAGTATTCGCCCTGCACTACGGTAGTTTTGCTCCAGCTTAATAAGTCTAAGCCCGGGGAAGTCTTTACTTAATAACACTAAGTTTTGCGGACGCGCACCGCGCCATGAATATATCGATTGATCGTCATCGCCTACCACAGTAAAGCGGGCACGTTCACCTACTAACAGCTTAACAAGTTGGTATTGGCTGGTATTGGTATCTTGGTACTCATCCACCAGCAAGTATTTAAAGCGTTGCTGCCAGCGCATCCGTGAGGTGGCATTATTAGTAAGGAGCAAAGTAGGGATCATTATTAAGTCATCAAAATCTAGTGCATTGTAAGCACGTAACTGGTTTTGATAGCGACCATAAAGCTGTGCAAATAATGCTTTTTGTGGCTCTCGCGCTTCGCGGATTGCTTGTTCTGGTAAAATTAATTCGTTTTTCCAGCTACCAATTGCCATTTTTAATAGCTTGAGTAGGTCTTTATCATTTTTAAGTTCGTCTTCGGTTAAATCATTTAATAACTGGTTGGTATCTTGATCGTCAAATAGCGAAAAACCCGGCTTAAAGCCCAGTGTACTAAGTTCTTTTTTGATAATTTCTAAACCCAGCGTATGAAATGTAGATACCCAAAGCCCTTTGGCATCTTGCTTGCCAAGTGTTTGCAAAACACGCTCACGCATCTCTTTAGCAGCTTTATTGGTAAAAGTAACCGCGGCAATATTACGCGCTTTATACTCACACTGTTTCACTAAATATGCGATTTTATTAGTAATAACACGCGTTTTACCAGAGCCAGCTCCAGCAAGCACTAAGCATGGCCCACTAATATATTTTACCGCTTCATCTTGTTTAGGATTGAGTTTCATAACGACCAAAGAGATTTAAAAAGACGGGCAATTTTAACGTAACCATTACAGCGAGCATAGCAATTGCACTAATTAATTCGATAAAGATCAACCTGTGTTAAATACACTGGCTATAAGGTAATATTAGTTATTATAAATTCTGGGCAACAGCCAAGGGACGAACATGATTAATCCAGCAAAACTTGAAGAAATTGCAAAGCAAATCACTAGTAATATGCCACAAGGCGTAAAAAACTTAGCCGATACACTCGAAGGTAAAACCAAACAAGTTTTACAAAACAAGCTTGCTGAGATGGACTTTGTAAGTCGTGAAGAGTTTGATGTACAAAGCCAAGTACTGATCCGTACACGCGAAAAGCTAACTGAGCTTGAAGCTAAAGTTGCACTGTTAGAGCAACAACTTAGCACTCAGCCAAATGCTGAATAATATATACGCTTAAAGTAAAAAAGCAGCCAAGGCTGCTTTTTTGTTTTGTAATAGTGCTAATTAATTAAATAACCTGAACTCTAGTTAAGGAATTTACTAACATATTGAATTATAATTATATTTATTTTCTCTAGCCTGAAGTTTTCAGTGAAAACAAGGCGAATTTACGCGTCAATAGCTGGCCTATTGCAAGTAAATTCAACGCAGTTAGCGCTGAAAATAGCAGCTTGAGATAGATTTATTATCCGGAGCTCAGGTTAAATAGCTCATCAAGTACATAGTAAGCTAAATTGCTCTGCTGCACGCAACTCACAACCAGCATTTTTTGCGCTACTTGCTCCCCAGTTATTGGTTTATAGCGTTTTAAAAGTGGCAGACGAGTTATAATGGGTAAAATAACACTGCCAATTTTCTCAGCCACTCTAAACTGCTTACGGTTACCTAATAATAACGACGGCTGAAAAATACTGATACGTGCAAAAGGCAGTTGCTTAACCTGCTGCTCTAGTTGCCCCTTCATTTTTAAATAAGGGCTAGTGCTGTGCGCATTTGCACCACTTGATGACACCAAGCAGTAATGTTGCACACCATTACTTGCGGCTAATTGCGCGGCAATAAATTGATAATCAAAATCAACTCTTCGCTGCGCCGCAATTGAGCCGGCTTGCTTTTTAGTAGTACCTAAACAAGAAAAAAACACATCGCCTTTAAATAATGCAGCATATTGAGTTAACTCATCAAACTCAATTATATGATTAACGAGTTTTGGATGACGTATGCTTAGCGCACGACGGCTTAAGGCAATTACATTAGAAAAATACGCGCTTTGTAGTAACTTTTTTAATAACTCATTTCCTACTAACCCTGTTGCACCTATAATTACCGCCGTTTTTGTCATCGCTTTAATTATCCATGGTCAAGTTTTGAAAACACGTGTTGCACGGCTTTTTTATAAGTGTCGGCTTCTTCTGATGCACAAGTTACTACTGACTCTAGGTCATGTAGGTGGCCATTTTCTAGGCCGTAAACCCAACCATGAATCGATAAACTTTGTCCACGTGCCCATGCGTCTTGTACTATATTAGTACGCGCTACATTACGTACCTGCTCAATTACATTAAGCTCTATTAAACGGCTTAAACGCTCTTTTTCAGGCACTGCATTTAATTGCTCTAGGTGCTTCTCTTTTACATCACCAACATGGCGCAGCCAATTATCAATAAAGCCAAAGCGGGCTTCATCTAGTACTGCTTGTACACCACCACAACCATAATGCCCCACCACCATAATATGTTTAACTTTTAATACTTCAACAGCATATTGCATTACCGATAAACAGTTATGATCTGTATGTACAACTACGTTTGCTACGTTACGATGTACAAATAGCTCACCTGGGAGTAAATCTACAATTTGATTGGCTGGCACGCGGGAGTCGGAACAACCAATCCATAAGTACTCTGGATTTTGCTGCATTGATAGTATTTTAAAAAAGTCAGGATCCGCTTTACTAGTGCGATCTGCCCAACGCTTATTATTGTCGAATAAATTTTTTAGCTTTCTCATTGCATCTCTTTTCAGTTCGAAGACGGGTAATTTGCCAAGATCAAAATATTGCGCGGTGTTAACTGTTTTGCGCAAAACGTTTTAATACTGACTTGATAGCCTTGCTGCTGTAAATATAAAGCACGATCGAGCACAAGCCAAACTTCTATTGCTCTTCTGAACACATGTCGAACCAGTTCAATACGATCAGTTACTTTTATTTTGTCCTGCCCAATAAGTAAAAACTTATTATAATCAATTTCTTGCGGCAACTTTAACGACTTTTTGTCTGCAGCCCATGCACAAAACGATTTAAATGAATCTGAAAACACCGCCTTGTTAACCGACGGCACACTGACGTAATGTTGCTCATTAGTAATCGATTTTCGCAGGGCATCAAACCCGAGTCGCCATGCAACTTCAGTGTTACGCACTTTAACTATGCGTGAAGGCGCGGTGACCATTTCTTGAAGTGCGAGCTTTAAGTCGCGATGAGTTAAGTTAAGGAGACTTTGTTGTGCAAGCGTACTCATTGCTAGGTAATTGTCTGGGGTAAATAAATGATAACAACAAGGAGAAAAACTAATGTTAGAGACTTTAGCTACACTGGCCTGCTGCATAAAAGCTTGATGTAAACCGCCGCAAGCATGTAAAGCGACTGCGTGCATATCGGCTTTAAAAAAAGCAGTAATGTCATCCTTCAATACATCTGCTTGGCTAAAGTGCATAGCTAAGCCTTGCTGCTTTGCACTGTGCTGCCCTTGCTCACATAATTGCGATTGCAGCTCTATACTGTGCACGCTTTTAGCACCATTAAACGCTAGCATACGCCCGAGGTGTCCTTTACCCGCGCACCATTCTAAAACAGGCTTGGTACTACTGGGTAAAGCCGCTACAAAATCTTGCAGCTGCTGAAACTTCCGCCCTTTTATACCGTTACTAAGCCAAAACGGATAGTCACTGCGCGTTAAGTTCGCTGTTGGTAATTCACACAAATTTACCAGTTGTTCAAGTTGCTCAATATGCGGCTCAAAAAATTGATATAACTGTTCTTCATTGCCATCTAATTGGGCAACTTCTTCATCCGTTAAATTATTTAAAGGCTCTTGTAGCTCAGGCCAAGGTAGTGCATCAAAATCAAATGCCGTACATTGCCAATATTGGCGATTACGCATAAGGAGAGAATCAAGTGCAGAAAACTGCTCAGCTAAGGTCATATCAACTTAAAATAAATAAACACAATTAATTATAGCAGCTCAGCCCACTGTCATTAAGTGGTTATTTTTTGAAGATTAAACGTAAATACAGCGGGATAGAAATAATGCTGATAATAATTGCTGCCAGTAACATCCATGAAAGCTGTAATCTTTCGGGCTCCTGATACTTATATATAAAACTAGTTTTTACTTTGTCAAAATCACTTTGTTCAACACCATATAAATCAGCTATTAAGCGCCACTTTGCCATCGACATATTACCTAGGTGAGTACTGGGTACTGTAACATAACCTTTTAATACCTCGGCTTCATAAGCTAGCTGATGGGGGCTTTTATGCGGTGCATATTGCTGAGTTACTGCTATCGCTTCATCCATATTCATCATTGCATAACGCCAGCCTTTAAGACTTGCCTGATAAAAGCTTTCTACTGTTTGCGGGTGGTTTTTAAGCATACTTTGGCTAGTAAACAAAATATCGGCATACAGATCCATACCGTACCTTTGCGGACAAATAAGTCTGTGGGCAATTCCTTGTTGCGCCATGTAATAAGGTAGGTCGGTTACATACACTTGCATTGCATCTACTTTATTGTCAATCCATGCGCGGGTCGGATTATCACCTTCATAATGGGCTAAGCGGTCGGTATTAATGCCACTGCGCTGGAGCATAATTAATAACTCAGTATTCTCTCTTTTACCGCTGGTAGTGACTCGTTTAGTAATAAAGTCTCGTGCATGAAAAATATCAGAGCTGTCTTTAACCATCCAGCAATAAGGGGAAAACTGCAATATAGCAGCCATTGCCACTAAAGGTTTACCGGCAATGCGTTGCTGTAAAACACCAGAATGACCAATGCCAAACTGCACCTCACCTTGTGCTACTGCATCAAAACTGTCGGGCATACTTAACTTGGCAGGGAGTATATTTACATCCAGCCCGACCTCTTTATAAAAGCCTTTATGCTTGGCCATATAATAGCCGGCAAATTGAAATTGATGAGTCCATTTTAATTGCAATGTAACCGGTTCTTGCGCCTGTAGCTGGCAACAAAAAAGCCCTAAAACAATGATTAGTCCTTTAATTAGCAACGAGTTCCCCTCAAAGCATATTATTATTTATTGATAATAATATGTAAAAAACATGATAAAGCAAGCACCTCAAAGAGGTGCTTGTTAATAAAGAGGGTTATGCCGAAGCGAGTTTATCGACGTTTTTGCCCTGAGGCTGCGAGGTTAAAAACTGGGTAAAACACGGGTTATTTGTTTCATCTTGTACGTTATAGCCTAAGCGATTTAAGTGCTCATTAAACACATCAAATTGGCTTGGTTCAATTGCAAAACCTGCTAATACATTCCCCGTAGAGCCACCATGATTACGATAATGAAATAAAGTAATATTCCAATTACTGCCTAAGGTATCTAAAAAGCGTGCTAATGCGCCCGGGTATTCAGGAAACTCAAACTGTAATAAACGTTCATGTAATTGCTCAGGTGCTTTACCTCCAACCATATAACGCACATGTAACTTAGCGAGTTCGTTATCCGATAGGTCGCAAAATTGATAATTGTTATTGGTTAGATCTCGCTTTAACTCTTCTAGCTCTTGTAACCCTTGACGTAGCGCAATACCTACAAATATTTGCGCATCGCCGGGCCCTGCATAACGATAATTAAACTCGGTAATAGCGCGCCCACCTAACGAGGCACAAAATTGTTTAAAACTGCCTTTTTCTTCATTAATGGTAACGGCTAATAGTGCTTCGTTTTTTTCGCCAAGTGCGGTGCGCTCTGCTACATAACGTAAGCGATCAAAATTTAAATTAGCTCCTGAAAGCACGGCAGCTAAATGCAGCCCTTTTAACCCCGATTGCTGACTCCACTTTTTCAGCCCGGCAGTGGCAAGCGCGCCTGAAGGCTCGGCAATGGCACGCGTAGATACAAAAATATCTTGCATGGCGGCGCATATCTCATCGCTGCTTACGGTAACTACGTCGTCGCAAAACTTTTGCGCTAATCTAAACGTTTCAGTACCAATAATTTTAACCGCCACACCATCGGCAAAACTACCAACTCTATCAAGCTCTACTGGTTTACCCGCTTTTAGTGCGGCTTGTAAGCAGGCACTTTCGTCGGCTTCTACCCCTATTACTTTAATGTCAGGGCGCAGTGATTTTATATATACCGCCATACCAGCAAGTAAACCGCCGCCGCCAACGGGAATAAATACCGCATCAAGCTCGTTTAACTGCTGCATTAGCTCACGGGCTACTGTGCCTTGCCCTACAATTACGTCTGGGTCGTCAAATGGCGGTACAAATATACCGTTGAGTTGCTCTGTAAGTTCTAGCGCATGGGCTTTAGCGGCATCAAAATGATGACCATGTAATACCACCTCACCACCAAGTGCGCGTACTGCACTTACTTTTATTTCTGGGGTGGTTACTGGCATAACTATAGTTGCCTGATGCCCTAAATGTGAGGCACTGAGCGCCACACCTTGAGCATGATTTCCTGCAGATGCAGTAATCACCACTGAGCCTTTAGGCAGCTTGTTAAGTTTATTAAATGCACCGCGTAATTTAAATGAGTACACCGGCTGCTGGTCTTCGCGTTTTAGCCACACATGGTTGCCCAGCTTAGTACTGAGCTCGGCCATTTTGCTAACTTCAGTTACTTTAGCTAGCGGCTCCATGTTTGCTTGAATAATTGCACGAAAATAATCGAGTTCTTGAGAAACCATAATTAACTAAGCTCCTCTAGTTTGGCTAAATCGCGCACTGCACCTTTATCAGCACTGGTAGCAAGTAGCGCATATGCTTTAAGCGCAGATGATACATAACGCTGACGATCAAGCGGTTTATAAGCCTGCTTGCCACGCGCTAGCTGTTTTTGTTTACGAGCTTCGAGCTCTGCATCGCTAAGCGCTAAAGTAATTTCGCGAGTAGCAATATCAATAATTATTTTATCGCCGTTTTCAACGTAGGCAATCGCACCACCACTAGCCGCTTCTGGTGATACATGGCCAATTGATAAGCCTGATGTGCCGCCAGAAAAACGACCATCAGTGATCAAGGCACATTTTTCTGCTAAGCCTTTTGACTTTAAGTAACTGGTTGGATAAAGCATTTCTTGCATTCCAGGCCCGCCTTTTGGCCCTTCATAACGAATAACCACTACATCGCCGGCTTTTACTTCGTCGTTTAAAATACCTTCTACCGAATCATCTTGCGACTCATACACCACGGCAGTACCTTCAAAATGTAGCATGTCATCAACTACACCCGCGCTCTTTACAACACAGCCATCAACCGCTAAATTGCCCGACAGTACGGCTAAACCACCATCTTGACGAAAAGCGTGTTCAACACTACGAATACAACCATGTTCGCGGTCGTTATCGCCCTCATCCCAACGGCATTCTTGGCTCATTGCTTTAGTAGTGCGAATACCCGCAGGGCCTGCACGATAAAATTTGCGAGCAGCTTCGTTAGTTGGGTCTGTTGCATCCCACTTTTTAACTAGCTCAGCCATTGTTGACCCAGCGACATGATTTACCGACATATCAACTAAGCCTGCTTTACCCAACTCACGTACAATTGCCATCATGCCACCAGCGCGGTGTACATCTTCAATATGATATTCTGGCGTAGCGGGTGCTACTTTACATAAAAAGGGCGTTTTACGAGATAGTGCATCAATGTGCGACATATCAAAATCAACACCTGCCTCTTGCGCCGCAGCAAGTAAATGTAATACCGTATTTGACGAGCCGCCCATGGCTATATCTACTACCATGGCGTTCATAAAGGCTGTTTTGTTAGCAATCGCGCGTGGCAATACTTCTTGGTTATCTTTTTGGTAATACTCGCGGCACAAATCAACAATGCGTGCGCCCGCTTCAACATATAATTGTTTACGGTCTTTATGCGTTGCTAGCGTAGTACCGTTACCCGGTAGTGCTAAACCAATGGCTTCAAGTAAACAGTTCATAGAATTGGCAGTAAACATGCCTGAACACGAACCACATGTAGGACATGCTGAGCGCTCCACTTGCTCTGAATCTGCATCACTTACCGACTCATCTGCACCTTTAACCATGGCGTCTACCAAATCGAGTTTAATATCGATATTAGCAAGTTTAGTTTTACCGGCTTCCATCGGACCACCCGATACAAATATAACCGGAATATTTAAACGCAACGCTGCAAGCATCATTCCTGGGGTAATTTTGTCGCAGTTTGAAATACAAATCATCGCATCGGCGCAGTGGCCATTAACCATGTACTCAACCGAGTCGGCAATTAGGTCGCGTGATGGCAGTGAATACAACATGCCACCATGGCCCATAGCAATACCATCATCTATCGCTATGGTGTTAAATTCTTTTGGCACGCCACCCGCTTGGGTAATGGTTTCAGCCATCAGTTCGCTCAGCTGATTAAGGTGCACATGCCCAGGTACAAATTGTGTAAATGAGTTTACAACCGCAATAATCGGCTTTCCGAAATCGCTATCTGTCATTCCTGTTGCACGCCATAATGCACGAGCACCTGCACGTTTTCGACCTTCGGTTGTTGTTGCACTTCTTAATTTTGCCATGGTTACCTCTGTTTTGCTGCTTTATAAGCAAGCATTCCTCATTCTTAGTTATTGAGTAAGTTTATTAACCCACTCTGCAATTGTTTACTGCGCGCACACTTAAACCGCTTGTTGCTGTAAATTTTGTAAAGTAACGGCTTTTACGTCCACCAGCTTATTTAGCTGGCTGGTTAATAAGTGAATTGGCTTATCGCTGTCTACCGTCATGGTTACATGGTATTGGCCATCGTCTATATTGAGTTGAAAATGGGTTAAGTCAAAACCACGATGACGTACTACGCGTAAAAAACGCTCTACAGCAATACTTTGATTTTTTAAGGCGATTGTTAAACTATGTTTCATTGTGCTTTCCCCGTCATCATTTCATCGTTAGCTGCACCTGGCGGTACTAGCGGCCATACATTTTCTTTATTATCAATACAGGCATGTACTATGTATGGACCTTTACTATTAACCAGTGCGGTTATTGCATCGTCAACTTGATTAGCATGGGTTATGGTTTGCCCTGGTATACCAAATACCGCTGCTAGCTGCACAAAGTCTGGATTATCTGAAAGGTCAGTTTCTGAGTAGCGCTCTTCAAAAAACAGCTCCTGCCATTGACGTACCATACCTAAGCGTTGGTTATCTAAAATAAGTATTTTTACTGGTAAATTATTACGACGAATTGTTGCCAACTCTTGAATGTTCATCATGATAGAGCCATCACCAGATACCGTAATAACAAAGTCATCGGGGCGCGCTACTTG
This sequence comes from Pseudoalteromonas sp. 20-MNA-CIBAN-0454, assembly GCF_040308685.1. Classification (NCBI taxonomy): domain Bacteria; kingdom Pseudomonadati; phylum Pseudomonadota; class Gammaproteobacteria; order Alteromonadales; family Pseudoalteromonadaceae; genus Pseudoalteromonas; species Pseudoalteromonas sp. 20-MNA-CIBAN-0454. Next base: position 194,217 of record NZ_JBEOOB010000002.1, read on the forward strand.
TGCACCAATTGCCGCAGGTAAACCAAAGCCCATAGTGCCTGCACCACCACTACTTAAGTGATTACTGGGATGATTAAATTTCATATGCTGGGCCACCCACATTTGGTGCTGACCTACATCGCAGCACACGACACCCGTTTTAGGCATACGTTGGCTAAGTTGATTAAGTAAATAGGGTGCAAATACCTTGTCGCCCGGATAGTCGTAACGCCATGCATATTTAACCATCATTGCTTTGTTATAATCGCACCATGCTTGCGGAGTTACAAAGCACTCTAATGCAGGTAAGGACGTTTTTAAGTCAGCAATTAAAGAAGCTTTTGCTGGTTTACGCTTACCGACTTCTGCGGCGTCTATGTCTAAATGAATTACTTTAGCGTTTGCAGCAAACTTTGCTAAGTTGCCGGTAACACGGTCATCAAACCGCGCCCCAATACACACTAGTACATCGCATTCTTGCACCGCTAAGTTAGCAGCTTGGCCGCCGTGCATACCTAGCATACCTAAGTAATACTCGTAATCGGGTAACACACTGCCCAGCGCTTTAAGTGTGGCAACCGCTGGCATGTGGGTTTTATTTAAAAACTGCATCAACTGGGCTTGTGCATCCGCTGATTGCACTCCACCACCTACATAAGCAACCGGCTGTTTAGCTTCACTAAGCAGTTGATTAGCAATAGCAACTTGCTTTAAATCAAGTTCTGGTAAGTACTCGTCTGCTGCTAGCCAAGGCTGAAATGGCACTTGCGCCATTTGAATGTCTTTTGGGATATCTACGAGTACGGGCCCTGGGCGACCGCTTTGCGCTAAGTGCATGGCCTCTTGCAGTATTTCGGCTAAATCTTCGGCTCGCTCTACCATGTAACTGTGCTTAGTACACGACAGCGACATACCTAACACATCTATCTCCTGAAAGGCATCTGAACCAATCGCTGCGGTAGGCACTTGCCCGGTAATTGCTAATAATGGCACTGAGTCCATCATCGCATCGGCAAGAGCAGTAATTAAGTTAGTGGCACCAGGGCCTGACGTTGCAAAACACACTCCTAATTTACCCGTACTACGAGCAAAACCTACTGCCGCAAAGCCTGCACCTTGCTCATGCCGAGTAAGGTAGTGCTTGGCTGGCGCGCCATACAAGGCATCGTAAATTGGCATAATAGCTCCGCCTGGGTAGCCAAATACTTCTTTTACGCCGTGTTTGGCTAATAAATCTATTGTTAATTCTGCGCCTGTCATTAGTAAAACCCTCATTCCTCAGTGACAATTCAATCACATATTTTGCCGCTAAAACCAAAAAGCCCCCCGAACGGTTAAGTGCGGAGGGCTTTTAAATGCTTAAGTTTTTTAAAGCACTACGAAGCCCTCGCGGGAATAATCACCACGATAATAATCAGGACTAGGTTTAGTGCGTTTGCAAGCATGTAATTAATACCAAATGTTGTTAAATTATCGCAAAGGTTATTCCTTTGCTCTCTTTTTATATTAATACCGTGCTGAGCCCTTTAAGTCAACATCAAATTCAATTCAAATAAAAGACAAATAAGCAATTTAAGTGGTTTTAATATTCACTATAATTACCTGCTATGGTTTTTTTATGTGAATAGTTAAGCGCTATAAATTCCCTATTCTAATATGCCCTTTTTATGGTTTGATTAATTTTTAATAATACTCTGGGAATAAATTTATTTTACCCCCTCAGGAAATGCGTAGCTTCTCTTAAGCAGTTCTTAAGTGTTGTTGCATAACATGGCGTTGTTGTTTTAAACGAGCCTAAATATGCATTCACTTAGTCCTATATCTACACAGCAAAAACTTAATCGTGGTAAACGGTTTTACATTCACTGTAGCGCCAACGCTTTTGTAGTAATGATTGCCTGCTACTATTGCTTGGTTATAAATATTCCATTCATTCATGGCTCTTTTAGCGCCATTACTTCTTTAGCTTCTTTTTCGTGGCTATTTTTATTTTCAGTACCGCTATTACTACTCTGCCTGCTAATTATATTTTTTTCGATAGTGTCGGTTCGGTGGTTATTAAAGCCACTTAATTACTTTTTATTGGTTATTTCCAGTGCAGTACTTTACGGCACCTTAAATTATGGCGTGGTGTTTGATTATTCTATGATCCAAAACACCTTCGAAACTGATTCAAGCGAAGCATTAAGCTATTTAAATCCGCAGCTTATTGGCTTTTTACTGCTGTTTTGTGCCCTGCCTGTTTTTGTTTTAAGCAAAATAAAAATACACTTTACCCGCCCTCACCAAGAAGTACTTAGCCGCGTAAAGCTAGTTGTAGCGTGTTTGGCGCTTATAGTATTGGTGGTTACAAACTTTTATGCCGACTATGCTGCAACGGGCCGCAATAACCGCATTTTGAAAAAAGAAATTATTCCATTTCAGTATCTCTCTAGCGGCTATAAATATATGCGCGATCAGCTGCTGTATACCAATATGGAATTTAAAAATATAGATGCTGCACCTACCCTAATTGCGCCTAATACCAGTAGCGTAACCGTAATAGTGGTTGGTGAAACTGCACGAGCAGAAAACTTTGCTTATCAAGGTTATAAACGTAACACCAATTTTTATACCCAAAAACACGGCGTTACTTACTTTAATAATGTGGCGTCTTGCGGCACGGCTACAGCGGTATCTGTACCTTGTATGTTTTCGTTGCAAACACAAACAAACTTTGATCGACTCGAAGCCGACAGCCAGCAAAACTTGATTGATTTGGCCCAGCACGCAGGCAGTGATGTACTCTGGGTTGATAACAACAGCGGCTGTAAAGACGTATGTACGCGAGTAGTTACTATCGACATACCTACAACAAAATCTACTTTATGTGATGGTAAGTACTGTTTTGATGAAGCGCTATTAGCTCCACTTAAACACAAACTGGCTAATTTAACCCAAGCTAACACCGTTATCGTGCTGCATATGATGGGCTCGCACGGGCCAACTTACTTTAAACGCTACCCTGAACAATTTAAACAATTTACCCCAACCTGCGACAGAAGCGATATTCAAAATTGCTCATTTGATGAATTAGTTAATACCTACGACAACACCATTGCGTACAGCGACTTTGTTAACGCCCAAGTAATTGAGCAATTAAAAACGCTGCCAAACAATATAGATAAGCAATTTTTATATGTGTCAGATCATGGTGAATCTCTTGGCGAGGGCGGTGCTTATTTACATGGCTTTCCGTATAGCTTTGCGCCTAGCACACAAACCCACGTACCACTTTATATGTGGGCTGATGAGCATAATCAGCGCATTACCAATACCTGCTTAGCTAATTTAGACACCAATGCTGCACGCTCACACAACAATATTTTCCACACCCTTTTAAATTTAATTGGCATTAACAGCAAAACGTATCAGGCATCGCTTGATCTACTTGCGAGCTGCCAAACAACACCAAGCGAAATACAACTATGAGCAATAAAACCGTTATAAAACGCCAAGGCTTAATGCGCCTTATTTTTACCTTAAGCCATTCTTTTAACGGCTTAAAATGGATGAGTCGATTTGAAGCGGCGTTTCAACAAGAGTTAGCACTGTTTTCGTTACTTGGTGTGTTTGTGTATCTGCAAGAAATTGCACTAAGCGATAAATTACTACTTATAGCCAGCCTGCTTTTTGTATTGTTTGCTGAACTAGTAAATACGGCAGTTGAGGTTGTAGTTGATAGGATTGGCAGCGAACACCATGAGCTTTCGGGTCTCGCTAAAGATATAGCCTCTGCCAGTGTGTTTATAGCCATGTTAATTGCCGCACTTATTTGGTGGGCTGTATTATGGGCTTAAAGCTAAATTTTATACCTAAAATAACGGGGCTAATAGTTAAAGTAATACCTCAGGTGAAAAATGCACTTGGCCCGGTATGGATTTTTGTTGTATTTGCTGTTTTAGCCCTTGGCTTTTTAACACTTGCTCGCTTTGGTTTAAGTGTATGGCAAGGGGAGCGTGTATTTGGATCGCATGCGTGGTTGTCTATATTTGTAGGTGGTTTAAGAGTTGATATAGCCACTTTAAGCTACATTATTATGCCCGTATTGCTACTTACTTTACTGATGCAGAGCGTAGGTTGGCAAAATAAAATACGCAGCCTAATTAAAATTTACTTAGTGGGTATGTCTGCTTTACTCGTTTTTTTTGAAGTGATTACCCCTACATTTATAAACGAGTATGATTTACGCCCAAACCGCTTATTTATAGAGTATTTAATTTACCCTAAAGAAGTCTCTAAAATGATTTTTTCGGGCTATAAATTAGAAATACTTATTGCTGTTATAGCACTTATTTTAAGCTGCAAATTTGCAGGTAAAGTATTTAGCCATCAATGGCAAAGTAAGTCGTCACTAACAAGGTTAAATCAATCAATTTTAGCGTTAGTTTTAGTGTGCTTAACTATTTTTGGCGCGCGTAATTCATTAGGGCACAGACCACTTAACCCAGCCATGGTATCGTTTTCGACCGATCACTTACTTAACGACTTAACCCTTAACTCACTTTATAGCGTAGCATTTGCGGTAAAGCAGCTCTCTAATGAGCAATCTAGCCAAGATTATTACGGAAAAATGCCAGCAGATGAACTGCTCAGTATAGTGCGCAATAATATGCAAGATAGCCAAGCCACATTTACTGATAAAAGTGCGCCAACAAACACCTTTCATACCGCAACGAATAACACTAAACCAAAAAACCTAGTCATTATTTTACAAGAAAGCTTAGGGGCACGCTATGTAGGCACACTTGGCGGTTTACCGCTAACGCCTAATATTGACGCCCTTTATCAACAAGGTTGGGGGTTTGATAATTTATATGCCACTGGCACGCGCTCGGTGCGTGGTATTGAAGCGATAATTACAGGCTTTACGCCTACACCTTCGCGTGCAGTTGTTAAGCTTGATAAATCACAACGTGACTTTTTTACTATCGCTGACTTTTTAGCGAAGCAAAATTATAACACCCAATTTATTTATGGCGGCGAAAGCCACTTTGATAACATGCGAAGCTTCTTTTTAGGTAATGGCTTTAAAGATATTGTAGATACAAATAACTTTAATAAAATAGACTTTAATGGCTCGTGGGGCGCATCAGACGAAGACTTATACGACCAAGCTGATATCGAACTCACTAAACTTAAAAAACAAAATAAACCATTTTTAAGTCTTATATTTTCCAGCTCCAACCATAGCCCGTATGAATTTCCTGACGATAAAATAACCCTGTACGACAAACAAAAACAAACCCGCAATAATGCGGCAAAATACGCTGACTACGCGCTAGGTACATTTATCGAAAAAGCTAAAAAGTCGAGCTACTGGGACGATACGGTATTTATTGTAATAGCCGATCACGACTCGCGTGTATCAGGTGCTAGCTTGGTGCCAATTGATCACTTTAGAATTCCAGCGGTTATTTTTGGTAAAGACATTGCCCATAAACGCGATAATCAACTAGCCAGCCAACTCGATATTCCCGTTACTTTACTATCTTTAATTGGCGTAAGTGGCAAACACCCTATGATAGGCCATGATTTATCAAAACCTATTAGCGACAACAAACAACGCGCAATGATGCAATACGACAAAAACTTTGCCTATATGCACGACAATAAAGTGGTGGTGCTACAACCGCAAAAACCAGCAACCACCTATACGTATAGTAATAATCAGCTTGTGCCATGTAAAAACGATGAGCAACTGATTAAAAAAGCCCTAGCCCATGCCAACCTAGGTAACTTAGCTTATACAAATGGTTGGTATCATTAACAAAGTGACTTGATAATAAAGCCTTGTTAAAGTAACAAGGCTATTTTTACAAATCGAGCAAAGATGAACATCCTCGTTATTGAAGACTCAGAAGCACTAAGGCGCAGCCTGCAAGTAGGCCTTGGCAACCTTGGTTTTACCGTAGATGAAACCGGTGACGGCTCAGAAGGATTAAGCATGGCACTTAGTGGAAACTACGACCTAATATTACTTGATTTAATGCTACCGAGTGTAGATGGCATGAGTATTTTGCAAGCATTGCGCAGCAGTAATAACCAAAGCCGTGTACTTATTTTATCTGCTCGTAGTGAGCCGCAAGATAAAATAAATGGCCTTATGAAAGGGGCTGACGATTATTTAACTAAGCCGTTTTCGTTTGAAGAACTTCACGCTCGCGTGCTTGCGCTACTTCGCCGTGGTTCACTGCAAAACCAACAAAATACGCTTACCGTAGGTGACTGTGTATTAGATCTTTCGCTAAAAACACTTCATTACCAGCAACATGCCATTGAACTCACTCGTAATGAATACAAAATAATAGAGTGCTTATTTAATGCCCCCGAGCGAGTATTAGGGCTGGAGCTTATAAGTGAAGCGGTGGTCGGTCAGTTCGATATGCTCTCTAAAAATGCGCTTGAAGCACATATATCAACCATACGTAAAAAAGTAAGACAGTTTGATGGCGAACTCCCTATAAAAAATAAACGTGGGTTTGGTTATGTCGCAACAACAAAGTAAAAGTCACTCAATAAAACGTAAACTCGTTAATAATATTAGCGCGGTGATCTCCGTTATATTATTCACTATATTTTTAACTGTTGATTTAAGTGTAGATTCTTGGGTAGAGGAGCAGTTTAATCAATCCCTCACTAATAAAGCTAACTACTTAAAAACCTTAGTAGAGGATGACAACGGTAAAGTTGAGTTTGAATTTTCGGGTAAATTCATGTCGGAATACGAACAAGCCGACGCCAGTGAGTTTTACCAATTATGGCATGGCAGCGAGGTGTTTGAGCGCTCTCAATCGTTACAACTGTATAAAAACACTCAACTGCCTTTTTTAGAACTACCTATAAACGAATCTAAAATAATTGATTACGACTTACCTAACGGACAAAGCGGCCGAGTACTTATAAGCCACTTTGTTGCTAAAAAAGATATTAGAAACACCAACGCATCAGCTACTATTAACAGTATGACCCTGGCAATAGCAGCCCCAACGGCCGAGCTTAATAAAGTACTGATCATTATTGATGTGGTGTTTATTCTCACCTGTGTGATTGGTGTATTTGGCGTGCGCTACTTGGTTACACGCATTGTAAATAAAGGGCTATTTCCGCTACACAACCTGAACGAGCAAATAAAACTTCTCGATATTACAACCGTGGCACAAACTATAGAAAGCGACTTTAAAGTAGAAGAAATAGAGCCTATACGCAATGAACTCAATAAATTCATTACTACTAATCAGCAGCTTTATAGTAATGAAAAACGCCTTACCAGCGATATAGCGCACGAGCTTAAAACTCCCATTGCAGAGCTAATAAGCTTATCCGAGGTCGCACTTAAATACCCAGATGACAAGCGTATTAGCGATACCTATACCAGTGACGTACTCAGTATTTCTGAGCGTATGAAAACCATTGTAAACAACCTGCTCTTATTGCAGCGCTCAACTAGCAGCATAGAATTAAACGCGCAAACTATCGTTTTAAATAATTTGCTCAAACAAACAATTAATGAGCTAACCTTTAAACACCCTAATATTGCCACCCGTATAAATAATACTATTGCAAATAATGTAACCATTATTGCTGACGAGTTTAGCCTTAATACTATTTTATGTAATTTAATAGATAACGCGTTATTTTATGGTTTAACGCAGCACAACATCGAATTAAGTGCCGTAAGTAACCCAAAATCCACTATCATTTCATTAAGTAATAAAGTGGCTACAGTATTGAGCGAACAACAATTACAAGCTATTTTCGACCCGCTTTATCAGCTAGATTCATCTAGAACTAATAACCACCGTCACGGTTTAGGGTTATCTATTGTGCAGAGCTTATGTAACTTAAATGGCTTTACTATTACGGCTAGTAATACCGAAAACAATACGCTAACGTTTATATTAACGCTGCCCTCCGGGTAAATTTAGGTTAGTATTTACACTACTAATTTTTGAGATTTTAAGGACAAACCATGAATGCTCTTACTCGTATTAGCCACTTTTTTATTGTGGCGTTACTTATAACATTTAGCCTTAACAGCTATGCTGCTCCTGCGTTATACAAAATAGAAAAAAACGGAGTTAATTCCTATTTATTTGGCACTGTGCACGTAGGCGACGCCAGCATGCAAGGCTTGCCTAAAAATGTAACTGATGCAATTGATGCAAGCTCTCAAGTTATTGTAGAGGTAGATATAAACAAACTAACGCCACTGCAAATGCAGCAGCGCTCTATGCCACTCATGCTACTAAAAAACGGTAAAACATTGCAAACTGAGCTCTCTGCAGAAAATTACAATAAGCTTAAAGATTATTTTGCCAAAAAGTCGATTGATGTGGCTATGTTTAATGGCTTAAAGCCATGGGCGGTAATGGTAACTATGATGCAAATTGAGTTTCAAAATGCCGGTTATTCAGATAAAACAGGTATTGATAAGCAAGTACTCGCTTACGCCAAAAATAAAGATATTAAAGTAGGGGAGCTGGAGACTCTTGAACAACAACTACAAATGTTTGATGGTATGGAATTATTAAGTAATGAAATGATCGCAGAAACCTTTGAGCAGCTTGCCGACATTAATACCTACTTTATTAAGCTAGTTGATGCCTGGAAAAATGGCGATATGCAAACTCTAACCAATTATTACAATACTAGTTTTGATGATAGTAATTACGGTGAAATTAGTGAGCAAGTAATGCTCATTAACCGCAACAACAACTGGATTAAACAACTAACACCACGTTTAGTAAACGAGCAACTATTTATTGCCGTCGGCGCACTGCACTTACCTGAACAACACGGCTTACTTAAACAATTAAAAGATAAAGGTTTTAACGTTACTCGTCTTTAAAATAAAAAATAGGTTGAGTGATTTTTCATTCAACCTTTCTCTCAGTTTTAATTAAAATCTTCCATTTTTAAGTAATTCTCTATACCGTTAATTTTATCTGCCGCATGATGGTTTACATAAATTACCGTGCTGCTGCCTGCGACGCATATTTTTTCAATCAATAATAGCACTCGCTGTCGGTTTGCCTCATCTAACCCTAAACAGGGCTCGTCTAAAATAAGCAAAGTTGGGTGCTTAACCATAGCGCGGGCAATAAGTAACAACCGCTGATCGCCATACGATAACTGAGTAAACGAGGTATTATATTGCTCCTCCAAACCTATTAACGCGAGCCATTGTTTGGCAATATTAATTTGTGTATCACTTGGGGTTTGATACAAACCTATACTGTCGTAAAAGCCAGAAACAATAGTATTTAATGCCGAAATACTCACCCTATAATCCATGTGTAGCGCATTCGATATAAAGCCAATATGTTGCTTTATATCCCAAATACTCTCTCCTGTGCCACGCTTAAAGCCAAACACTTCAATATTGTTGTTATAACACTGCGGATTATCGCCAGTAATTAAATTTAATAAGCAGGTTTTACCTGAGCCATTTTTACCACTTAACTGCCAATGCTGATGTTTATTAATAGTCCAATCAAGCCCTGTAAAAATACTCAAACCACTATAACTTACACTTGCTTGGCTTAGCTTTACCAAGGTATTGCCCGTAAACACTCCTTGAACTTGCGCGCTATCTCGCTCTGGAATATTCAGTTGGCTGTGCTCTAAGTGCAGTAACTTGAGTAAATCGGCTACTTGCTCTGCATTTGGATGCGCTAAAATAGACTGTAAACACCCTTGATTTACATAACCATAATGAGTAATAAAAGAAGGGATTTCGTCTACACGATTCACTACAAACACAAAACTAATATATTCACTTAATTGCGCCAAAATGACATTAAGCGCAGTACTCGACTCTACATCAAGCCCGTCAAAGGGCTCATCAAGCACCACTAAATTAGGCCGCGAACTCAGCGCTTTAATTAATAATAACTTTCGCGTTTCACCGGTTGAAAGCTCCCTAAAATGACGAGCTAGTAATTTATCAAAGTCTAATATGTTAATTAAACGCTGCGCCAAATCGACATCATAATTGGCTGTACCCAATAGCAGCTCTTTCACTGAGCTTTGTTTGTCATTTTTTAGTTCTTTATTAATAAGCTGTTTTTGCGCATCAGATGAAACCAATTGCACAGCATCTATACTGCAACTGCGCTTACCACTACCGTGCTTAGCTTCGCCAGCTAACGCTGCAGTAATAGCTGACTTGCCGGCACCATTAGCGCCAAGTAACAACCAATGCTCGCCTTGGTTAACCTGCCAACTGAGGTCATTGATATGGTAACGACTTTGCCCTTGGCCTTGTAAATAGCCACTAAATGCTTGAAGCTGAATTGACTGCACTGTTTACTCTTATTATTTATTCTACTTAATTTAAATTACCGCAAAGTTAAACTTCGAAGCAACCGCTATTTCCTGCACTGTAAATTATTTCAAGTAATAAACAGCAAGCAATAAAAAAGCCCAGCAACTTAGTGCTGGGCTTGCGTTTAGTTCATTAAAACTAGCGGTTTTCTAAGCGATTATAGTCAAACATACCGTATTCAACACCACGATACTGCTTAGCAGCCCGATGTAAAATGTCGCTATACTGCCAAAATTGTGGATGAGTACGGCGAATGCCAAACTTAGATTTTAACGCACGATAATCAGCTTCAATTTGCATCAGTGGTAACTGCTCTGCAAATGCTGCAACTTGCTGTTGATTATTTAAATACCAAATAGCACTTGGATAATCCCCAATAAAACCAGGAACTAGAGTGACAGTATCTTCATCAAAAGCTCGCTGACCTTCTTCGTTAAGTAAGCTAGAGATATTGTAATGTGCGTTATGATGAATAATGGTATACGCTTTATGGCTATTGTCTGTTTGCTTAACCAATACATAAGATACAGGTGGCAATAAGTTAATTGCCTTAACAGGCATAGTATTAATACTTGCTAACGGCCCAGAAACGCTAGTGTAATCGTAATGCTCACTAAGTACGGGCGATAATGCCGTTTTAATTAAGCCATAAAGCTCATGTTGCGGATCATCGGTTTTATAAACTATTCCGCTAGGTTGGCTAAACTCTTGGTTACTTTTAAAGAACTTAGATAAGCTAGGCGGTGACTTACGATACCAACTACTTTTAATTTGCTCTCGTTTATCTTCAGGTAATAGGCCAAGAAAGTTACCCTCTCCCTCTAAACGTAAAAAATCCATATATAAACGTGTAACGAGTTGGTGCCCTACATTGCCGTATACATCAAATCCAGCAACCAATAAATAGTGAATGCGCTCAAATAAAGCATAATCAAGCACCCACATAGTTTTAGGCTCTTGTCCAATTAAGCCTTTCACAACCGTAGCACTGTCTGAGTGACGAAATACAGTTAACGCAGCATTTTTATTAACACCATCACCTTTCCACAATAAATTAGTGGTTAAGTGATCGCCATTTTTAAACAGCTCATTAGCCAGCTCAACTTTAGCTTTTAAGTAACGTTTTTCGCGCACCGAATATTTAATCCAGCTTTTAATCGCTAATGCGTTACTTTCTTCAGCGGCAGGTAGCTCAAGCGCATCTTCGTGCTGGATCAGCATTTCACCTACAGCAGGAGTAGCCACTTTTTTAGGATCAGCAAATGCAACCCAAAAATGATCATTTATGACGTTAAGTGCAATTTGCCCACGACAAACCGGCCCTTTAATAAAGCCCATAATTATTAACTCAGCTTCATCAAGCATAAACTGATATTTTGAGTCGATTGGAATCACTTCATAGGTTTTAAAAGGATTAGAGGCAGCCTTTGGCTCATAGCTTGGCATGCTCGCTACCGTATATTCAGGCTCTATAAACTGCTGATATAAACGCGTTAGCTTTGCATCATTTAATTTAAGTGGCAAATGTGTTTTTGACAAAATAGTTGAGCGTTCATGCATCATTCGATAGTAAACACGTTCAACATTAGGATCATCATAAGGACGACGTGTGCTAATGAGTTTAATATCTTCACCGGGTGGTGTACTTGAGCGCACTAATTTAAAAAAGGTTTGCGTGTTTTCTGGAGTGAAATAGATATTTGCTAAAAACCAATGCTCGTAAATATAACGCGCAGAAAGCTGATACTTTAAACTATCTTGATTTAAAAATGCTTCCCAACGCTTAATTTGTTGTAGCTCAAACGCTGTTGGCGGTGCAATATTGGCCATTTTACCACCGTTTTTCAGCCAATTTTGTAAGTGCTTAAATTCCTCACGCGATACGCCTGGCAAACCATAAGGCATACCACCATGTGGTTGATCATCCGCCAACCTATCAAACTCTCCCATAGTGGCACAGGTTTGAGAGCGACTTAACGAAAAATCAAAATCATCATCATCAAGTACTTCATTGTTAGCAATATCAGAGCTTTGCTTTAGCACTAAGCTATTAAATAACACACTGCCTGCTAAGTTTGCTTCTATGCTTTGCTCGCGCTCATTTAGCACCGGCGAAAAACCTTTATCACGCCATTGCTGGGTATTATCTGCATCAAACAACAAACGGCTCGGTGTAGTGGCTAATAAACGCGTACCATCATAGACCAGCTCTTTACTTAAACCTCTATCAATGCCTTCGGGAGATGAGAGCTTAAGCTGACATGGCGCATCGTAGCAACCGTGGCAAACTACACAGCGTGTATCAAGCACTGGCTTTACATTTTGTAAAAAATCAGCCCCCTCAATTGTACTATGTAAAACCATACGATCTTGTGTTTGCTCAGGGCCAAATAAATCATTGTAATGAGCATTACCTAAATACGCACAGCCACTTAAAATAATCAGTATTAGCGTACTTATTACGACTTTTCTCATCATTCGTCCTCATCGCCTAAATCAAACGTAGGCATCATATCCATTTGTGGAGAAACAAATGTTTGTTGATCTGCTGTAATCAGTACTGCACTTAATAATGGCCCGCGGGTTAAAGTTAATTGTGCATCATGCTGTTGCTCTGCAATATCTGCCAGTTCAGGGTTAACTATTGTTAACTGATAGCTCTCAACACTAATTGCTATACTACTGTCTTCACTAGGGTTTTGACATAGTTGAGTCAGCAATTCGTCATCTAGTGGCAATGAAATTTCAAAGTCAGGTTGCTCTAAATCTCTGTCACTTAAAGTGTCATCAAAAAGAAATAAAGGAAGGGTTAAAGTGCTATCTTGTTCAAATTCCATTGTGCTGATTCTCTCAATACGGCTATACAGGCTATTTATAAAACAATTATAGCAAATAATAAGATCAAAAATTAGCGAAAGTTATCAACACTAACTACACCTATATACTGTAGCTAGTGATAATAAAAGAATAACTACATTATTAATTCAATCATATTCACAGGTTAGGTTTCACCTTATTCGCCGGTGGTGATGTTTTTTATGATTTTAGTGTCGGGTATCGCGTTGCTCGCCCGACCTACGTGTTAGGTGTTGGATGAGTGTATATTAATTATACGAACCTCACTTTCCTGCAGACATAAAAAAGCCCGACTATTTCTAGTCGAGCTTTCTATAATTTGGAGCCTGGTAATGTCGTAGTGCCCACAGCGGTAGAAAATCACAGTGCAAATGCACCACATTCATTGGCTAGTGGTGATGTTTTTATGATTTGAGTATCGGGTATCGCTACGCTCGCCCGACCTACGCGGGAGACTTGTGTACATTATTCACCCACATTTCACTTTTCTACAGACGTAAAAAAGCCCGACTATTTCTAGTCGGGCTTTCTACAATTTGGAGCCTGGCAATGTCCTACTTTCACATAGCAAATGCTACACTATCATCGGCGCTGTTTCGTTTCACTACTGAGTTCGGCATGGGGTCAGGTGGGTCCAAAACGCTATTGTTACCAAGCAAATTAGGGCGTTAATTCGTATCACTACAAATTAACTGAATTTGGAAAATATCTGATAATATTTTTTAAGTCTTTGCGTAAATATCTACTTTAGCAATATTAACTTCTTGCTTGAACTGTCACATAAAACGCGTTTGGCGTTGTATGGTTAAG